>JANQIS010000055.1 GCA_028282045.1 Gammaproteobacteria bacterium | reverse complement strand
ATGCGCATATCTAATGGACCCTCGCGCATGAAGCTGAAGCCCCGCTCGGCCTGGTCCAGTTGCGGTGATGAGACGCCTAAGTCCAACAAAATACCATCGACTTTGCCCAGTAGATGGCGTTGTGCCATGGCAGTGTACATCTGGCTAAAACGTGTGTGGATCAGTGACAGGCGCGGGTCATTGATATGCTGCCGGCCATAGGCAATGGCCTGTGGATCACGATCGAAAGCAAATACCTGAGCCTGATCATTGAGGTGGGTCAGCAGCACTTGCGTATGGCCGCCTCTGCCAAAGGTGCCATCAATATAAACACCGCCCGGGTCATTGATCAACGCATCGAGTGACTGGTGCAATAAAACCGATTGATGCATCGACTTTATTCAATACCGGTGTGATTGCCGCGGATAATCAAATGGCCATAGCGTTTATGGATCAAGTGATCAATGGAGAAACGTCCGGCACCATGGAACATCAACATCATAATCAACAGCCCCCACATGATATGATCTTGCAAGCTGCTGGCGCCGGCCGGCGTCCATAAGAAGTGAAATGAGATAACACAAATGATGTTGTAAATAAAGAAAGCAAAAATCGCCAGGCGCCCGCCCAAGCCTAAAATCAGTAATATCGGCAGCACAAATTCTGCCCCCGTGCCCAGATAGGCAGCGACACTAGTGGATAGTAGTGGTACGTGGTAATCGTATTTAAACAATACCATGGTCGCTCCCCAGTCTTGTAATTTGGAGATACCGGAATCGATAAAAATCTTAGCGACCCATAAGCGGGCAATTAAATCGCCAAAATCTTTAAAGAAATTCAGCATGCGTAGCAATGGACAGACAATTTTAGAGGAAATAATGATGTGGTGTTTCATGTTTGCGACTCCTTAAGTAATACCAGTACCTTACCGTTGTGGCAGATAAATTGATAATGAAAATCGTTGGTTTCACACTCAGGCCAGTGTGGTTCACCTTGGTATTCAGGTTGGCACATAGCCCAAATTTCAGCAAGTGGGTAACGTGTATGCAGGGTGAGTGGCGGTGCAACCTCGCCACGATGAAAAGTCTGATACCAGTGCCACTCAAAATCCATGAAATCCGCTAAATAAGACACTGCCTGCTGTGTGGGGTGATGTGTGTGCACAAAGTCAATCAGGCCGGCAGCACCGGCAGTAATATCTGGATGAGTGCAGGTGGTGTGCTGTAGGTAATCTTCAATCAGGTGGGTCAGGTACTCATCACCGACCAGCTTGCGTGTAGCGGGGAAGATGCGCCGATAAGCGGTAAGAATATTGCCGATAATACTGTGATGATAAACCTGTAAGCGTTGCCTGGCTTCTGCCGCCGGGTGAGCGAGATGTTTTAATGCGAGGTCTTCATTGTGACACGGTGACCAGACAGCCTCACGTAAATCACTTTGTAAGCGGGTGAGTGCTGCAGTGTCATGGCTGGTTACAGTACAAGGTGTTTGTCGCGATGCCGGTGGTACGATTGGCGCTGCTTGCAGATAAGCGGCAGCTTGTTGTTGTTCTGCCACATAAGTCGGCCAATCAGGAATCTGGCTATCCCATTCAATGCACGTGGGTACAGCACCAAAATGGGTTAAAGCCTGTTGATAGAGTGCCCAGACCCCAGTATGCACAGCCTGGCTGTGAGTGTCGATCAGCAGATCACCGTGTTGCTCGTAACCGGCCAGGTGCATCTGTACTACGTGTGCAGGATCGAGCTGGGTGAAATAGGCTGTTGCATTGCTGCCTTGGTTATGGGCGTTGACGTAAACGTTGTTGATATCCAGCAGCAATTTAATGTCAGCCTGCGTGGCGACGTGGTTAAGAAACTGTGGCTCTGTCATTTCGCTGCTACGATAAGCCAGATAAGCAGAGACGTTTTCCAGGGCAAAGGGGCGCTCCAGGTGGTCTTGAATCATGCGCGCACGAACAGCAACGTGGGTAGCAACAGCTTGGGTTAGTGGCAGTGGCATTAAGTCGAATAGATACTGTCCCTGAATGCAAACCCAACAGCAGTGGTCACTGACCCAGGCTGCGTTAATGCGCTGTGCCAATGATTTAACGGCATTGAGGTAGTCCAGGTTAAGCGGGTCGGTACTACCGACTGAGCAACCCAGACAATGTAACACAAGGGGATAGTGCCTGCTGATCTGCTCAAGCTTGTCGATAATGATGCCGTTAGAATGCAGAAATTGATCGGCTACCACTTCAAACCAGGGCACAGGCGGTTGCTCAGTGAGAATGGTATCAAAGTGTTTAGCACGCAGACCTAAACCAGCGCCGGTAATGGTGAGTGACATGAATGACTCCCTGGCTGAACCTAACAAAATGTTCAGTACTCAGTTAACGGTAAGCTCGCAAAACTTAACTTATTTTTTCAAGTTTGAATTGCAGATAACTTTACCGTCAGTTAATTACGATTTCACTTTGCCGATACGCGCGCCTTTAAGCTGCTCGCATACGCCTTTAGGTATGGCGATCCATGCGCCTGGTGCGCGTGCAGTGTGCACAGAGCCACCGCAGGCAGTTGACTTGGTGCCACAGTCGTTCATCCCTGCAGCAGCCACGCCATAGCACTTCACGTAGCTGTCATAGGGGTAAGGCTTATATTGCTTGGTTTCTGCCATGGTAAGAGGCTTGGCTTGGCCGCCGGCAAGTTTTTTGCACTCACCTGCGCCCATGATGATGCCATGATCAGGGCTATGACCGGACACACCAAAGCACTTTACCGGCTTTTGGCTGCAGCCACTGAGGATTAATACACTAGCAGCGATGGCACCACCGAAAACAATTTTACTGGAAAGCATCATTTAGCCTGTTATTTGATAAGGTTATTATACTGTAACGGATTTATCGTTACCTTGCCAGCATAGAGTAAGTATACTTAAAATATATACATTTTAAATTATGAGGATTATCACTAATGAGAATGCATAACCCGCCCCACCCAGGAGAGTTTATCAAATTCACTTATATTGAGCCTTATAATATCCCGCAAAATGTTATTGCCAGGCAGCTTAGTGTTGCGCGTTCAACCTTTAATCGTATTATCCGTGGTTCAAGTGCGGTTACTCCTGAAATGGCATTGAGGCTTTCTCAAGTGATTGGGCGTACTCCTGAAAGCTGGTTAGCAATGCAGGCAAGCTATGACCTTTATATCATTGAAAAAAGCCGTCGTGAGATTAAAAAACTCAAGCCATTGAAAATGCTGTCAATAACTTAGTGTCTGGCAATTTGTTTCAATTAGCTGGATTTGCTAGCATACAACGAATTGCTCCTGTTAAGTGATATGATGTCTGAATCTCGCCTGACGACTATTAAGCGTGTCAGTATTGTCAGTGCGTTAATGAATGCCCTGTTAGCCGTTTACAAAATGGTAGTCGGTTGGCTGGGTATGTCGCCAGCGTTGTTTGCTGACGGTATTCACTCATTATCAGATTTACTCTGCGATGGTATGGTGTATCTGGCCGGGCATTATGCGCATCAAGATCCGGATCATGATCACCCTTACGGTCACTGGCGTTATGAAACCTTTGCTACCATCGCCCTGAGTATCTTTTTGATCTTGTTAGGCTTGGGTATCGTCTACGATGCTATTGAGCATTTGCTGCGTGGTACCACAGCACAGGCTGGTGTTTTAACCATCTGGGCAGCACTATTGTCTGTCCTGACCAATGAATGGTTGTTTCGTTTTACGCTTAGGGCAGCGCGTATCGTTAAATCAGAGATGCTTGAGGCTAATGCTTATCATAGCCGTGGTGATTCATTATCTTCAGTGATTGTGTTGATCGGTTTGGTCGCCAGTTATTTTGGCTTGCATGCTATGGATGCGCTTGCGGCGATGATTGTTGGTTTTTTCATTATTAAGATGGGGGCGAACTGGAGCCGCCGTGCCTTGCATGAGCTATCAGAAGGCGGGGTTGATGATGAACAAAAACAGGCAATTATTGATACCATTGCCGCCCAGGCAGGTGTGCGTCAGTTTCATATGCTGCGTACTCGTCGTTTGGGCAGCAAAGTGTTTTTGGATGTGCATATTAATATCGACTATTATGCCAGTGCTTCCGAAGGCCATTTCATCGGTGAGCAAGTACGCTATGCGCTGGCAAAAGCATTTGATGATATGGAAGATATCACTGTGCACATCGATACTGAAGACCATCCTGAGGGCATTCCTGAGTCACTGTTGCCTTCCCGTCAGGCGTTACTGGCTGAACTGATGCCTCAGTGGCAGGCGTTGCTGCCTGCTGATGCGATCAAACGTATCACATTGCATTATCTCAATCAGCATATCGAGTTGGAGCTATGGCTAGATGCAAAGGTGCTTAAGCGTGCTACCGTAGCTCAGTGGCAAAAGCGTTTACACAAAACGATTGCTGCAATGCCGGTGGTGAGCGCGTTACGGGTGATGGTGGGCTAATCTTCAGTGCGTTTACGGTATAAAATGGCGATGTGGCCGATGATGCCCACCAAGGTAGCGTTAAGCCTGTCACAGAGAATGTGGGTAATAGCGGTTTTGTCTTCACGCTGTGCAGCGATTTTTACTTTAATTAACTCATGATGCTCAAGTTGCACATCGATTTCTTCTATGACGCTATCGGTTACCCCTTTGCTGCCGATGCTGGCCACCGGTTTGAGCGCGTGTGCTCGGGCCTTGAGGGCGCGGATTTGTTTATTATCCATAGCCATGATGGTTGCGTTGTTATGGCGCACAGTGTAGCGGATTTATGCTGGTAATGGTACTGTTGCGCTGTGATCACACAATTGATAACAGTTCGGAAGGATAACATGATTAAGACTTATGAAGAGCGTGCTCAAGTCCAGAATAACCCGATTGGTAAAAAGCTATTTGAAATAATGGCAGCAAAGAAAACCAATCTGGCTATTTCCGCCGATGTCACGACTAAAGCAGAGCTGATTAGCATTGCTGATACCTTGGGTCCTAAAATGTGTATTTTAAAGACGCACTTTGATATCTTGACAGATGCCGATGTGGCTTTAATCGAAACGCTTAAAAAACTTTCTGAACAACATCAATTTTTAATTTTTGAAGACAGAAAATTTGCCGATATCGGCAATACGGTAAGATTACAATATGAAGGTGGGCCTTTTGCCATCTCCAGTTGGGCGGATATGGTCAATTTCCATATTTTGCCGGGCCCGGGTATTTTGAGCGGGTTAAAGGCGGCTAAAGGTAAAGCGGCGCGTGGGTTTATTGTGCTCTCACAAATGAGTTCGGCTGATAACCTGTTCACGCCCGAGTATTCCAAAGCAGCACGTTGTTTAGCCCAGGCAAACCCTGATGAGGTTTTTGGGTTTATTTGTGTTAATAAGCAAAGTGATGATCCACGATTTGTTCACATGACGCCAGGAGTTAAAATATCGAGCGCAACAGATGGCCTTGGGCAACAGTACCGTTCACCGGAGGTTGCAATAGTTGAACAAGGGTGTGACGTTATTATCGTTGGGCGTGGTATTATACAGGCCGATGATATGCTTGCCGCCGCCGAATCTTATCGAGATGCTGGGTGGAGAGCGTATCACAAAACATTAAAGAGCCGATAAACACAGATTGTCATTGCCTACGCGCTTTAACTCCGGGTTAAATTAACGCTATTGTTGTCCTGCGGTTATTTTGGTTTCTTAAAGAATGTAAAATAAACTATTGCATCCCATTGTATTCTCGATTAAGATCAAAATAAATTCTTGATATTTTGCTATGTAATCATGAGCGATCAAAATGACTATAGCCGATACCTTGGAACTGGAGTTATTTAGTTACTGGGGCGGCAGCATAAGCGATGTTATTCAAATGCGCATGGCTTAGTCTTTAACTCATTGATTTTCACTGGTTAATACTTAATAGGCTTTAAGGAGTATCATTATGTCTTTATTTAACCGCCCAAACCCGTTTCATCAACAAGACGTTGGTGCTTTCAAAAAGCCGTTGCGCTTTGGGGAGCTATGTTTGTTTGTGGTGATCTACGCGCTCATCAGCATCGGTGGACCACTGCTGGTAGGATTGGTGATTCCCATGTTTACCGGGGTGAGTCTGGTC
>JANQIS010000035.1 GCA_028282045.1 Gammaproteobacteria bacterium | reverse complement strand
CAGTGACGAGGACGGTCGCGGCCCAAATGATGGGTGACGTCAGGAGAGGCGATTTTGGACAGGAGTCCAAAATCAATACCTCGAGTAGTCACTCACTTGGTCAGATTTGTTGTTGTATGAAAATGATAAAGCCCCAGGTGTTCCAGAGCACGATGTTAAAGAGGTTTCTAATTACGTTGCGGCAATGGAGTATGGATTGCAACGATTGCGTGGGGATGAATTCCCATTGAGTTTGCGTTTAATTCGTGAAATTCACGCAATATTACTTCAAGGTGGGAGAGGAAGTCATAGTCAACCTGGTGAATTTCGCCGCTCTCAAAATTGGATTGGCGGTACGCGTCCGGGTAATGCTAAGTATGTACCGCCGCCATGGGAAGAGGTTATACCTTTAATGGGTGACTTGGAAAAGTTTTGGCATAACGATCAACAACATTTACCAACGTTAATTAAGGCAGCATTAATCCATGTGCAGTTTGAAACCATTCACCCGTTCTTAGATGGTAATGGTCGTTTAGGCAGATTGTTAATTACATTCTTGTTATGTATTGATGGGTTGCTCGATAAGCCTTTGCTGTATTTGAGCTTGTTTTTTAAAACACATCGTCAGCAATACTATGAGCATTTGCAGGCAGTAAGAGAAACCGGCGATTGGGAAGCTTGGATTCGATTTTTCTTAGAAGGCTTGATTGATACAACCAATCAAGCCATTAGTGTTACCCAAGAAATTTTGGCACTGTTCAGGCAGGATCGGGCCAAGATAGAAACTTTAAAGCAATCAGCACCTTCTGCACTGCAGGTGCATCACTATTTGCAGCAACACTGTGTGACGGATATTGCTAGAATTGTTAAGCAATGTCAGTTAAGCCCACCAACTGTCACCAAGGCGTTGGGTCATTTGGTTGATTTGGGTATTGTAGAAGAAATTACCGGCAAAGAGCGTAATCGCACTTATGTGTATCGGCAATATTTAGATGTGTTGGCGCGGGGTGTGGGTGGTGAATAGAAAAGTGTTACCTATGTCTCGAATATAAACTGTAACCCATGTCTTCGGTATGGACCCAAGAAAAAATGGTGGGCCCAGTAGGACTTGAACCTACGACCAACGGATTATGAGTCCGCTGCTCTAACCAACTGAGCTATAGGCCCGAAAGAAGCCCGAATTCTACATGATTGCTTCACCTCAGGCAAATTAATTCTTTGAATGCCGCTACCTTATTGCTCCATAATTCTTTTAACCGATCGATATACCGTAGTGTTACAAACTTTGCGTGGTCAATCTTCGTAGGGTAGTGCAACTTTTCAGGAAATCATATCTTCAATCAATAATATATTGTTAAAATTTCCACCTAATACACAGTAAAATAAACCTATATTTTACAGTTTTAATCTTAGTTAAATATGGTAATATGATGGGTGTAGTTTTGGATGACTATGCTCTCTCCCTGGCGTAAATAAAGCGCTGTGGCTTGATATCCCTTTGTGTTGGGAGAAAAATCTGGGTGGATGAATAATACGAAAGTCATGAGGTAGTCACAATGTATCAGCAACAATATAAACAACCTAAAGGTTTCGCTGCACTATGCGCCACGGAAATGTGGGAGCGTTACGGTTTCTACATTGTTCAATTTAGTTTGGCTTTGATGTTCTTAAAGCAATACAAGTTAAGCGATGTACAGATTGCTGCGATATTAGGCTCATTTCAGGCGCTAGTTTATTTAAGTCCGATTATTGGGGGGTATCTTGCTGATAAAATATTGGGATATCGCCATGCTGTGATGATAGGTTGTGTGAGCCTGGCTGTGGGGTATGCTTTGCTCGCGACTAGCAACAAACTCGAGCATATATACTTCGCCCTTTCAATCATTGCCGTCGGGACTGGTTTTGTTAAATCCAGTATGTCAGCTTTCCTTGGTATGCAGTACAAAGATACCCAGCGAACCGGCAGCCAAGATATCAGGCGTGATCGCGGATTTACCATTTATTATGCGGTGTTTAACTTTGGTGAGGTCATTGCTGGTTTAAGTGCGGGGTTTTTATCTAATTTGGTGTCATGGAGCGGTATTTATGTTACTGCTTCAATAGGCTTGGTATTGGGGTTGGCCATTTTTTATGTGGGTACACGCCTGGCAGGAGTCCATGATACTCGTCAGCGTAAAAGTTCATTGCCATTTATGATATTAGCGTATCTTGCCAGTGGGCTGTTGGTTATCATCAATATGACAGCACTGGGTAGTCCACACTTTTGTTGGGTACTGATTGGTTTGATTGTTGCAGCTACTATCGTGGTGGTTGTCATTAAGACCCATAAACACAGTTTGAGAGAGCATGTATTACTGTTTGGTTTTTATCTGCTATCGCTATCGAGTATTGTATTTTGGGCGCTGTTCTTTCTGCTTTATAGTAGCTTGAACCTTTATGTGTTGCGTGTGGTTGACCATCATTTCTTAAGTTTTACCATCCCAACGGCAACCTATGCCAGTATTGAATCACTTGGTGTGGTGATTCTCGGCCCAATCATAGGTTATCTGTGGCAACGACTTAAAGCACGTGATCGTGATTTATCAACGCCCAATAAGTTTGCTTTGGGCTTTCTATTTATGGGGTTGACCATGATAGTGCTATGGTTTGGCACTGTGAGTGCCGGTGGTGCTAAAGTTAGTAGCGGTTGGTTGGTCCTGGCTTATTTTATGTTGGCAGCAGGGGAGTTGTCGCTATCAGCAATTGGTTTGTCTATGGTGAGTGAATATGTGCCGCGTTCCTTAACGGGAATGATGATGGGTGTGTGGTTTATCTGTACCGGTATTGGCGGTAAGGTAATGAGCTTGTTTGCCGATGATGCAGCGGTGTCGCACAGCATTCATGACATCAGCAAAACTGAAGCAATCTACGCTCATGCTTTTCTGCTTTATGCTGGCGTGGCGATAACAATGACGTTGCTGTGCTGCTTCATTCCACTATTACTAAAAAGGCTATTCATACGTTAATCAGACCAGGTGCTAGTCAGGCCAGGAAGGGCTTTTCTTATGTGAGCATACCTGTTAAGTCTCACACTAAGTTAGCATCAATACAGATCAGCGTGCTTTACAGCCACACTGCCCCCTGTTTTTTGTCACAAATAGCAAGTTTGTAACTTGGCCTGTTGTTTTGACAGCTTTGTAACAAAGTTGCGGACTTTATTTCGCCGTGATTATTTTCTCTTTACCCTGAAATAGTCGCTTGATATTGGCATGGTGACGTATAATCACGATGACAGCAATAATAATCACTGGGAGAAAAGCCTCCCGCCCAATAATAAACCAACTATATACAGGCAAGAGCAAAGTGGCAATGATTGCTGAGAGTGATGAGATGCGAAATACTTTGGCAATAATCAGCCACGTAGCAATGTACAGCGTGCCTAACCAAGGGGCTAAAGTTGTGATTGCGCCAATGGTAGTAGCAACGCCTTTGCCGCCTTTAAATTTAAAAA
>JANQIS010000021.1 GCA_028282045.1 Gammaproteobacteria bacterium | reverse complement strand
GTCGACATTGTGAGACATCAATGTATCCGTCAGGAATGGATCTTTCCACGGCATGTAGGTATCGAACTTCTGACCGCTATTGAGTGTGCCTCTGACATTACGGTCAGCAATCACTACGCTTTTCACTTGGCCCTTGGCAACTTCATGCAAGAAAGTGGAATAGCTTACTTTAGTCGGGCCACTTGCTTCTCTGGGGCCTAAGTTACTGAAAACCAGCATCACCACACCGACCATCACAATCCAGATGAGGAGCTGCTTTAATGTATTGTTCATTTAATTTCCTTAACTGTGCGGGCCTGTCGTTAGCCCTATATGGGGCTGACAGGGCCTAATTTCAAGGGATACTGTTTCTCATTATAATCAGCATAAAAACACGTTGCCACGGCGGATAATTCGTTGACCGAAAAAAACCTTATAAGCATTGTGTATTTAAGGAATTGCCACATGTTTGGCAAAAGCCAATTTAATGATGTTTAAATCCTTGACACAACCAATACACCTCACGCGAGCGATCACGAGAGGCGTCAGGTTTGCGGGTAATCACCTTGTCATAGTGCTGGCGCACCTCATGCAGCAAAGGCTCAAACCCTTCCCCTTGAAAGATCTTCATCAGCAAGCAACCTCTCGGCTTGAGTACTTGCGCGGCGAAGTCTACGGCCAACTCACACAGATACATCGACCTGGCTTGATCAACACTACGATTACCACTCATATTGGGTGCCATATCTGACAGCACCACATCAACAGCATCACCTTCGAGCGCCTCAAGCAATGCTTGAAAAACACTATCTTCAGTAAAATCACCTTGAATAAACTGCACATCAGCAAACGGATCCATCGCCAACACATCCATAGCAATAATACGGCCTTTACTGCCAATTATCTCCGACACCACTTGTGTCCAACCACCAGGCGCTGCACCCAAATCAATTACCGTCATGCCCGGTTTAATTAAGCGATCTTTGTCCTGCACCTCGATGAGCTTATAAGCCGCGCGGGAACGCAACCCTTCTTTCCACGAGCGTTGCACATAAGGGTCTTTAAAATGCTCATTGAGCCAACTTCTACTGGTTTTGGAGCGCGCCATGTTTGGCCTACTGTAAATATCACTCGATCTATAGCATAGCAAAATCATCGCTGCGCTTTAGCTATTTATATAAACGCAGCTAAAATAAGCCCTCTGTTAATGATTAAACCAGCGTTATGGCCGCTCCGTCTTACCTACAAACTTCCCGCTACCCACTGTTTCGCTTACTTAACTATATGCGTGGCAGTCGAGGTGATTACCTGCTGGCAACGCTGTACTCTGTGCTTAACAAGCTATTTGATATTTTCCCGGAAATCTTAATCGGCGGTGCTGTCGCTGTGGTAGTAAACCGGCACGACTCCTGGCTGGCCAAGCTCACTGGCCACCCTGATATGCTGACGCAATTATTTATCCTCGGCGCAATGACCTTTGTCGCCTGGGGCTTGGAATCTTGGTTTCAATACCTTTATAGCTTAAAGTGGCGCAATTTGGCACAGGTAGTCGAAAATAAACTACGCATGGAGACTTACCAACACATTCAAGGTGCTAACTTACATCGCATCGAAAGTGTACCTACCGGCCAGCTCACCGCCACCATCAACGATGACGTCAACCAACTGGAACGTTTTTTGGAAGATGGCATCAATCAGATTATTCAGATTTTTGCCTCGACAATTCTGGTCGGCGCGGTGTTTTTGGTGTGCTCACCGCTGATTACCGTGTTTGCTATCTTACCGATCCCATTTATTTTGCTGGGCGCATTCT
>JANQIS010000051.1 GCA_028282045.1 Gammaproteobacteria bacterium | reverse complement strand
AGTCGGTGAGATGCGTGATGTGCAAACCATTCGTTTGGCGCTCACTGCTGCAGAAACCGGTCATTTAGTGTTTGCCACATTGCATACCAGTTCGGCAGCAAAAACCATTAACCGCATCATTGATGTGTTTCCAGCCGGAGAAAAAGAAATGGTGCGCTCGATGCTGTCAGAGTCGCTAAAAGCTGTGGTTGCCCAGGTATTGCTCAAGCGTAAAGGTGGCGGACGTGTTGCGGCACATGAAATTATGGTGTGTACACCGGCGGTGCGTAATTTGATTCGTGAGGATAAAATTCAGCAGATTCCCTCTGCGCTGCAAACCGGTAGTAGTTATGGCATGGTGGTGCTTGAGAAGAGTATAGAGCGTTTAAAATCTCAAGGGGTAATTGAGTGAGTATGCTAGCGGTGATTCAGGCCAGATTGAAAGCGCTGACCAGCCATCGTTTGTCAGTGGGGAGGCGGCGTAACGCTAACGTTGCAGTGCTTGATATTGGGGACCAAGGTACGGCAATTGCTGCACTTGAATGCGATAAAGCCAGTCATTTGACCTTCAAGGCGGTAGATTATTTCAATGGCCCAGTGGACGACATTGTTGAGTCGCTGCAGCCCTTCATCCAAAAACATCAACTTGAGGGCGGGTCATGTGCAATAGTATTACCGCCCAATCAGTATCACCTATTCTTTATTGATGCACCCAAGTTGCCCCAAGCAGAGTGGCGTGAGGCCATGCCTTGGTTATGTAAGGATTTTTTTATGGGTCTGTTGACGACGTTGCTATTGATGCTTTTCCTGTACCAATGAATAGTGCCTCGCAGCAAGCCAAAGCCTATGCAGTGATTACCGAGAAAAAAACTTTATTACATTTACAGTCGATTGCTACCAAGCTTCGATTGCATGTTCAGTCTATCTCAATTACCGAATTTGCTATGCAGCAAGTGCTTGAGGAAGTAGCTGACACTCAGTCAGCAGCAATCTTATTTGATGGGCTGATATTGATGATTGTGGATAAAGGTAATATCCATATGGTGCGACGACTAAATGGTGCTACCGACGAGGATGTGGGCGATGAATTTACTTTGGAAATGGAGCGTTCGTTAGATTTTTACCAAAGTGAGATCCATAATGCGTTGCCAGAGAAACTTTATCTGACACCGCAAAAAGCTAAAATCAAAGGGCTTACAGCACTGCTGCAAGAAAAAATGCTCATGCCTATAGAGGTGATTGATGTGAGTAAATTATTCCCTGGAGCATTACGCGAAAATCAAGATATTTCAAATTGCGTGGCCTGCATTGGTGAAGCATTGCGAGTGATCAAAATGGGGGTTGTTCAAAGCACCAGGGGAGGGCTCTGATGAAGCAACAAGTTAATTTTGTTAGTTTCTTACCGGCACAAACTCAGGATGCTTTATCATTTGCAACCTTGGTGATACTGAGTCTGATTTTCCTTATTGTGCTGATTGTTGCTTATGTGGCGTCGTATTGGCAAGTTGATCAGTTGAAAAAGCAACTCAGTGAGATGCGGGTACAACAGGTGTCAACTTCAAATAAGATTGTTGGGCTGGCAAAAGAGTTACTTAACACGACTGATAATCAACAGGTTAAGCAGCAGTTGCATTACTTATCAGATGTAGCGCAAGGGCAAGATCAAGTGGTTCAAGCACTGTCAAAGCGTAATCAAACTGTTACATCAGGATTTTACGCACCGTTAACAGCCTTAGCTAAGAGTATCGTAACGGGCGTGTGGCTGACACAAATTAAAATGGTGAGAACAACCCATACGATACGTTTGAAAGGCATGGCGGTACAAAGTCAACTGGTTAAACAGGAAATTGAAGCACTGGAGCGATCGACCTATTTCTCTGGTTGGCGGTTTAAGCTGGTTGAATTACACCAACGAAAACAGGCAAAGCATACCATCTCTGAATTCATATTAGAGGGGCAGTTAAAATGAATACAGGTAGCTTTGCTACGCGTGCGCGTCGACTTTTAGCAAACTGGATTATGCGTATTAACAGTATGTCGCTGCGTGATCGTATTGTCCTGCTATTTGCAATTTTGGCATTCATTTATTTTCTTTGGTGGCTGTTATTAAGCTTGCCGTTACAGACACAGACAGAACGTCTTCTCAAAGGAATGCAGGCAACAGATAAGCAAATCAATCAGTTACGTCAAAAAGCTGAAGATATTTCTAGGCAAGTGAACTCACCAGTAGACCCCAAAATACGTGCAAAACTAGTGCAATTAAATACCCAGGTTGCACAACAGGGTAGAAAAATTCTCGCTGATCATAAGCATATTATATCTTATCAGCAGCTTACTGAGACTTTTCGTGAAGCGGCGCAAGCTCAAAGTGGCATCACACTATTAAGTATGAGAGGTACTGGCAGCAAGGTGATCCTTGATGTGTCAGGTCAGAAGTTAGTCCGACAGGATTTAAGTCTTCTCTTTGAAGTGAGTAGTTTTAAGGCACTAATAAATTACTTGAAAAAAATTGAGTCCCACGATTGGCAGATTGGCTGGGACTCATTGGTCTATACTGTCAATAAGCATCCGGATGGAACACTAGAGTTGCGTGTGCATTCTGTGTCCTATGAACAGGAGCCGTTGGAGGTACGGTAAAATGAGATCGATAGTATGGGCCTGCCTGGGGTGGGTTGCGGTGAGTGCGCCGGCATTGGCGAGCGAACTACTGCTAAAAGATCCGACACGGCCAACGTTGGATAATATGATAGGCAACCAACGTCAGTTGCTTTTTAGTAGTGTTGTGATAGGGCGTGATCAGCCGTGGGCTGTGATTAACGGTAAGGTGGTGACCGTGGGTGATACTATATATCGTGCCACTGTCGTGGAGATTAAACCAAACTATGTTGTCATAGATGAACCACAAAGAGGCACCGTTATCTTGCCCTTGTCGCACCAGGTCAGCAAGCCCAGTAGCTGATAACTCAATACGGCTGTTTTTGAGCACTAGGGCGTGCCCTCAATTACCCCCCTGGTTGCAAAACGTGTTGAATTTGTCCCTAGTTTTGTCCCTAGTTTTGTTGGCTCTTTTTCAATCGGTGCCACCGTGAACGTCCCCACCAGGCAAGTACTGCAATTTCAATGAGAATAATACCAGCCTGTAATGGTAGCTGTTGGTGGTTAACCAATGGGACAAAAAGTTGTGCGAGCTGTTGTTGCTGCAAGTGAAGTAATATGCCACCGATCGCCCAATAACTAAATACCAAATAGAACAAGGTAGCCCAGTCGGTACGATGTGCATTGGCACTGCCTATGTTCAGTACCATAAATAAACTGACATCACGCAGTAAAAATAGCAGTACAACTGCCACATCCCAAAACATAGGTTGTGGGTTTACGGCGATTAAAATAAGTCCCACTACCCAACAGATCACATAAGTAGGCAACCATAATGGCAGCGCTGACCAGGCAGATTTAACATCTTTATTTTGCCAGGCGTGTTGCCATTGGCGCCAGCGGGATAGTGTTTTGTTACCAAAGAATACTACGATATAGGTATATAGAATCGCCAAACCCAAAGCAACCAATGTGTGCATGCCGGTATCAGTTGTGATCACTGGCATTAACGTTTTGAACAACGGCACTGTAGATTGACTAAATTGTTTGGCATGCACAAAACCGGCCTGAAACAAAAGCGTTGCAATCACAAACAGTGGCCATACCCATAAAGTATTGCGATGCTGTAACTCAAGGCGCATTAAACGGTAGGCGCCAATGGCAACCCAAAATAAGCAAAACCCTGCTATAATCAAACCCGCCGTATCGTCGCGAAAAAACCATTGATACCATTGTACTGGTGCACCATAATGCGTATTAACACTTGTTTCCCAACTCAGCTCCATGGCTAATACAGCGCCTAAAATAAAATAACCAAAACTTTGTGTGCGGGTAACCTGGCGGGTCACTTGCATTGCTTGCAAATTCAATAACAAAGACAGTGTTTGGCCTGCCAGCCCTGCAATCGTTAAGGTGGCAACCGTGATAATTGCCTGTGCCAAATGATCCAGATGAAAGGCTAGGTAGGTTGTCAGACATATTATTCCGCCAATCCAAGTATACACCGCTGAGCCAATCACTTTACCCCACACAAAGCCCCAGGCACGCATAGCTGA
>JANQIS010000014.1 GCA_028282045.1 Gammaproteobacteria bacterium | reverse complement strand
GATTTGCGATAATTGTGAATAAGCCGATAAATAGCCATTGTTATGCTGCAGAATGATCATATCACCATAACCTTTAGCTCCTTGACCGCTAAAGACGACTTTACCCCGGGCCGCAGCATTCACTTGGGTACTACCTTGGCTAATAATATCAACACCTTGGTGGAACACATCGCCCTGAGGATTAAACTGATTTTGCACCTTGCCTTGCGCCGGCCATGACCAGGTCACACCATCCACCGTGTGAGTCTGCGAGGTTTTTGGTGTGGATTGCAATGATGGTGCCGGTAATTTTGCTGCGCCAGTCACTGGTGGTTTTTTAGTTACCACATGAGCCTGTTTGGGAATTTTGCCCTTAAGTTTAAGCACCTGACCAATACGAATCACATACGGCGGATCAATTTGATTGAGTTTCGCCAGATAAATATAGGACAAGCCATAATGATGCGCGATACCGCCCAACGTATCACCTGGTTCGACAGTATATTGCTCCGGCACCGGTACAGTTGGCATAGCATTTTGCGCTGTGGTTTTTATTGTGCTATTGGGCGACTGTGGTTGTGAAGCCTTGGTCAACGGCGGTGCAGTAGATACCTGCTCTGGCGGCAGAGAGGTTTCCTGCATCGGTGCTGTCTCATCAGGTGGTGGAGCGTAAACGGGCGATTGCGATAGCGGTTGCTCATCCAACGTATTGACGCTGGTAATTGGCGCCAAGTGCTGTTGAGTGCAGCCGATTAACAAAACCGACAATACCATCACCACACTACAGGCTATGCGTTGCATTATATTGCTCCTTCCAACCAATGTTGGGTTGCATTGATCTTATCATGCAACGTCAAATCAACATGCATTGGTGTCACAGAAACATACCCCTGGCGTACTGCGTGAAAATCAGTCCCTTCGCCACCGTCGCTGATTTTTCCCGCCTCACCGATCCAATAAATGCGTCGCCCACGACCATCTTCAGTTGGCATCATAGGCTCGGAAGAATGACGATCTCCTTGGCGGGACACCATCATGCCCTTAATCTTTTCTGAGGTGACATTAGGAACGTTAACATTAAGAATAACGCCTTCAAAACTTTTTGCCGCCACCCGCTTCACCAGATCAGCGGTAATTTGTGCCGCCGTATCATAGTACATATGGCCATGCTCACCGACACAGGAGACGGCAATAGGCGGCAGTTTCAAGAAGCGCCCTTCAATAGCACCACCCACGGTACCGGAATACACCACATCATCACCTAAGTTAGCACCGGCATTAATACCGGAGACCACCATATCAGGCATTTCATTGAGAAAGCCGCTTAAAGCTAATTTAACGCAATCTGCCGGCGTGCCGTTAAGCTGATACCAATCAATACCTGCATCTGAACCACGCATCGGTGTTTCTTGCAAACGCAATGGCATCTCTAAAGAAATAGAACTGCTTACGCCACTGCGGTTGCGGTCCGGCGCGATGACAGTAACCTTAGCAACGGATTTCAAGCCTTCAGCCAAGGCAATGATACCAGGGGCAAATACACCATCGTCATTGGTTATAAGAATGTGCATAAGTTATTTAATCCTTATCGTTATTATGGTTAGTCGTTGTGCCAGCGCTACCGTTATCATCCAGCTTAGCAACCGGCGGCACAGATGCAAGTGAATCTGTCGGTTTTTGTGGGTTCTGTGCTGTTTTTTGCACCACATGGTAAAATGTCTCACCTTGTTGAATCAACCCTAATTGAGAACGTGCTAAACCGGCTATTGCCGCGTTACTATGACGCAATGCCTGAATGCGTTGATACATCTTATGGTTACGCTGTTGGTCTTGATGGTTATTGGCTTTGATCTGTGCCACTTGTGCACGAAGCTTGACTAGACCGGGAATGCCACTGGGACTGAGCCAAAGAGCATATTGGCACAACGCGATGAGCAATACCAATACGCTCAACAACACTACACGGCGTTGTGGTAATTTGGCTTTCCAGGTACGACGCTTCATGAGTTCTCAGTTAATGGTGCGCTGCAAAGGCTGATAAACCAGGGTAAATCGCCTGATCTCCTAGCGCTGATTCAATACGCAGTAATTGGTTGTACTTGGCCACACGGTCAGAACGACACAACGAACCAGTTTTGATCTGCCCTGCACCGGTGCCTACTGCCAAATCAGCAATGGTGGTGTCGGCTGTCTCACCCGAACGGTGAGAAATCACTGAGCTATAGCCATAACGCTGTGCCAACGCAATGGCATCCAAAGTTTCACTTAAAGTACCGATCTGATTGAACTTGATCAAAATAGCATTGGCCACACCTTCATCAATGCCACGCTGCAGGATCTTGCTATTGGTCACAAACAAGTCATCGCCCACCAGTTGCACTTTATCGCCTAATCGATGAGTCAACTGCTTCCAACCGTCCCAATCGCTCTCATCCATACCATCTTCAATACTCAAGATCGGATATTGCCTGACCCAATTAGCCAGGTAATCGGCAAATGCCGGTGCGTCGAGTTTTTTACCTTCAGAAGCCAAATGATACACGCCGTTGTCATAAAATTCAGAACTGGCCAAATCCAGTGCGATAAAAATATCTTGGCCTGCTTTAAAACCAGCCTTTTCAATCGCTTGTAAAATTACCTCAATTGCCGCGGCGTTAGACGGTAAATCCGGTGCAAAGCCGCCTTCATCACCGACTGCAGTGTTCAGACCTTTATGTTTAAGAATGGATTTGAGGGCATGGAACACTTCAGCACCATAGCGTAATGCCTCGCTAAAGCAGGGTGCACCAGCAGGGATAATCATAAACTCCTGCATATCAACATTGTTATCGGCATGTGCACCACCATTGATGATATTCATCATCGGCACAGGCAAACGCAAGCTCGATTGCTGTGGATACAGATCATGCAGATAAGCATATAATGGCTTATGTTGAGAAATCGCCGCAGCTTTGGCACAAGCCAGCGACACCGCCAAAATGGCATTGGCACCGAGTTTGGACTTATTCTCAGTGCCATCTAAGTCAATCATAATCTGATCAAGTCGGCTTTGTTGGGTAACATCCTGGCCGATCAATGCTGTAGCAATGGCATCATTGACATGGCTGACCGCCTTAAGCACCCCTTTACCGCCATAGCGCTCAGGGTCTTTATCACGCAGCTCTAAAGCTTCCCGTGTTCCAGTTGAAGCACCGGATGGTGCACAAGCATGGGCACTGATCCCGTTATCTAATCCTACTTCGGCTTCTACCGTAGGATTGCCACGTGAGTCGAGAATTTCGCGGCCAATGATTTTGCTAATGGATGTCATGTCATAGGTCCTTAGTTAAGTGTTAACATAGTTTCAGCGAAGCGTTGAAAATCTTGAATGTGATGCTGCAAAATCGCTGACAAAATATCAGCGTTGAGTTGTTGGTATTCATGCACAGCAATATTACGAAAACCAACCATATTTTGCAGATGCTCAGCCAGTTTTTCATCAACCATCTTTGCTTTGACAAGCAAATTAAACAAATCACGACGTCCTTGCGGCATGCCAAGTTGCTTTTGTTTGACGATATAGCTCGCCAGATCAATTGATAGTTCACACAAACGCTGAATATTCAAAATCACCGCATCCTGTTTGGTATCATTATCAGCAATATCACTATAGCCATGCGGCGCTTCTTCATGGATGCGTTTAATACAACGCTCCATACTCGCTACTTTATTTAAAATCACATCATCGACCATAAATGTGCCCTCTTGATCTGGCAGCCGAAACAATCGGTTCTCGTAATTCATTAAAGGACAGATAATCACTCATTGTATGGACTTCAAATAAGTTGACAGCAAGTTGATTGTCGATATCAAAACGTTTGGCTTGCAAAATAACATGGTGACGAGTGACTAAGTTAGTGGCACGCAGGTCTAGTAAATCCACATCGCTACCTAGCTGCTTTGCCAATGCCTGCGCAATATCCCACAATCGCTTAGCCTCGATTACTACCGGCCCTAGAACCGCAATATCAACATCGCTTTGAGCATTGGCAGTACCGTCAATTTGACTACCAAAAACATACACCGCCCAAAGATCAGGCAACTGCACCTTGAGTGTTTGTGCAATAGTGCTTAGGGCTTGTTTCATAGCATAGTTTCACTCAACAAATTCGTCTTGATTGTGTGGTCGATTTTCTTCAACACATCCAGTAATTCACGCATACGACCAAGTGGCCAAGCATTAGGGCCGTCACTTAAAGCATTATCAGGATCAGGATGGGTTTCCATAAATATCCCGGCAATACCCACCGCCGTCGCTGCTCTAGCTAATACCGGCACATGCTCACGTTGACCACCGGAAGCTTTACCCTGGCCTCCAGGCAATTGTACAGAGTGAGTGGCATCAAACACCACCGGACAATCCGTGTTGCGCATTACCGCCAGTGAACGCATATCCGATACCAAATTATTATAACCAAACGACGCACCACGCTCACACACCATAATCTGTTCATTGCCAACTTCACGTGCTTTATCAACCACGTTGATCATATCCCACGGCGCTAAGAATTGACCTTTTTTAATATTGACCGGCTTGCCGGTTTTAGCAACACGCTGAATAAAATTGGTCTGACGGCATAAAAACGCTGGTGTTTGTAACACGTCCACCACTTGCGCCACCTCATCCAGTGGCG
>JANQIS010000009.1 GCA_028282045.1 Gammaproteobacteria bacterium | reverse complement strand
CGTCCATTGGGAGGTTGCGCATCATGAGTAATGTTGAAAATCAGGCAGTTGATACTGCTCAAATCCCTGGTAATGCTTGCACAGAGCAGGTAAACGCTAAGTATGCTAAGCGCTGCATCGCTAGTTTTTTGACACTGCTTGTTTTTGGCACGTGTTTTGGCATGTTTGGCACATCCTTCCTCGCATTGCTGATTGCAGCAGTGGTGTCCATCGTATTTTTTATAGTGATAATGCAGCTCCCAGCGAATAGTTTTATTAACACAACAGAGCCACCGAAAAAGCCATATTCCATTAATATCAGCCAAGATGATCAGGATAGTCCAATGATTAATCCAGCAAACCCTTTGTACGATAGCTATTGGGAAGCATATAAAATGTAGTAGTGAACATTTAATTGCCTCGTTTAACTTGCAATTCATATTACAGTTCCCCCACCTTCTTATATTCGGATAACGTACCCTTTAAAGTGTCAGGCTTATATTTAACATGCGGATTATCTGCATCATGCTTAATGCGATGTGACTGATCGATCACTTGTGAGGCAACGCCCGCACTTTGTTTCATCAGATCGCTATGCGATGCTTGTTGAAGTTGCTGTGCCATCTTTGCTTGTTGCCTCGAATTTAATTGAGACATAACCTGCTTTTGTTGACCTACTTGGTCCTGCCCTGTCGCGTATTGCTTTGAGACATCATTTGTACCCATCTGTGTCATAGTTTGCTGCTGCTTGAGATAAGCTTGAGCACTCGCACCCTGCTGTCCGCTTTCTAAGAATTGTTTAGTCTCGCTATCAACGAAACTCTTACCCGCACCAGTTGCCAGGAATTCATTCGCCCATTGCTTTTGTGTTTGCAGGGCTGATCCTTGCGTTTGTGAGAGCGTTGATACCGCCACTTCCTTACCATAAGTGTTCTCAGCCCATGATTGAAATTCATTGGCGAAGTTAGTTTGAATGTTATTTGAATTACTCTGGGCAACACTGGCTGCATGAGCGTAATTCTCTGATTTGGAATATTCAGTATTAGCCTGCTGTGATAGCGTTTGCGCTCTTGATAGATCAACGGCTGATTGCTCAGCAGATGACAAATGATGAGTAGTGGAAGCATCCTGGTGAATAGCTTTTGCCGCGGTGACAGCATGATTGAATGCTTGACTATAAGTCTTGCCGTAATCAGATTTAAGAAAGTCTCTATAGTTCGTTGACATAGAAAAATCATGCTTAACAGAACCGCCAACACTAGCTCCAGTTCCAAACCCTTTTAACCCAACGCTATAATTAGCCATTTGGTCAAATGAAACCTGATCAGATGTGTTGTGTTCTTTATTCCACCCCTGGATCGCATCATGCATTTTTTTATAGTCTTCATTAATGCCGTAGCTATCGGTGAGCGAGAGTCCACTACCGAAACGATAATCATTGCCTAACTGATTCATAAACTGATCGCTCTGTCGCATTGCCGCGCTATAGCTCTGATCTGCCGCTGTGCGTAGCTGGTCGCCTCGATGCTCGGCTGTTTGCGCGCTTTGCGTTAGCTGGCTCACCACTGCTTGAGAACCTTGCACACTCACCGCCAGATGTGACATGGCAGGGTTAGTATTAACAATCGATGCCCCGCTTGGGGTTTGGGTAATAATGGTGCCGTTAGCTAAATTACTGCTGGATAAGCCACGATAATCGGTGGTGTTAATATCATGCTTGTGGGCATTGGTATTATCGTAGTTAGCGTTCCAGCCAGAGAATTGACCCACTGAAACATTACCGTGAGAGACTTCTCCTGCTACAGCATGGGAGATACTCTGACTCATACCACCGACAATTTGTGACAGGCTCGCAAACCCACCGGCAAGGCCAGTAGCTACACTTCTGGCAAGAAACGGCACCAATAGAGCTAGCGCACCTGCCGTTAGCGCCATGTCTGAGTTAATCATATTAATGGCATGGGCATTAGAGAGCGTAATGCCGCCGGCTTTATCGCCGAATATGGTCGTCTTGGTGGAGGCATAGTAGGATACGAAAAAATTAATCACACTGAACATCGGCGGCCATGTCCACACATAGACCATGGTAATGAGAAAGCCGGTATAAGCTTTTTTAAATATTGGGAAAAACCCCATCAAGATGATGATGGGAAATAGGCACATCAACATAATCCAAAGGCAGGTAGCCAGCATAGGCAAACGATAGCCTGCCATCCAGAAAGTATTGGCCTCGGTAATACGTAGCTGATTCATGGACAGTGTATTGGTGTAATTCATTATGTTGGCATCGTTACCGGTAAACTCCATTGCATCTTGCACAGAGTTTCGTGCCTTATTGATCATCATGTTCTGGACTAAAAGGTTTGACCCGCCTTGTGAGATATTCATTAAGTACTGCTGCGCCTGAGTTAATGCAGAATCAAAATTGGCAGCATTGCCACCACTAAAACTATCAGCAAGGCGATCTTACTCTTTTCTGGCAGCCGCTATTAACTGACCCAGAAGATGCTTGGCAGCGGTGGGGCAATCAACATTGCCAATATCATGTAAAACGACGTGATAATTGACCGCCGGATTAGTAAACAAAAGACTCATCAGGTTCTTAGAATTGACAATTTCAGTCACAGTAAGATTGCGAGCCACCTGCACCCTACCAATCCAGATACACTGGCGCATATAGGCTGATAGATCAGCGCTTAGATCAGGGCTGGTGCCAAAGTTAGCTCCGCTTGCTGCAAGCATAATGCGATTGCCAAATACCATGCCGGTTTTGTTATAGGACATCTCATCTGGCATGTGAAAGACATCATCGAAGGTTTTGGAGATCGCTCTCCCGATGCGACTTACAAATGACGCTGGCATGGCCACGCCTAACGGTACATCATCAACCACGTGCGAGACCATCGGGCGTTGCATATCGATGATGGCCACAGGAAATTTAATGCCCAATAGAATGTAAGTCACTGCAAAGCTCATGACTAAAAAGCTCATGACACTTTTTATTTTAGCGCCCATTACATATTGATAGGCCATGGCGGTGACGCCCATCGTCATGGCGATATTAACCGCTGAGTGGAAGGTATTGGTGCCAATTAATAATGCCAGTGAGTTTAGGGCTTCTTCTGCTAGCCCTCCTGCCATTGGAGTGTAGATTTCTAACATTAGTCTTGCTCCTCTACGGCCTGTCGTAAAACAGGTGATAAGGTTTTAAAGGCGTGGGATACCATGCGTTGCACACCCTGGTTAATTTGCAGTGCTTGCTCATAGCGTGCCCTAGTCTTTCTATCGAACTCATCCACGAAATCGTGGGCCTTTTGGATGGATTCAAACAGGCTTTGCACATTATTTTTATCAAGCTGCGTGCCTGACAATGAGGCTTGAATGACTGAGAGTGCTGAATTTAAGTAATCACTTAATAGCGTGGTTGCTACCATCTGCGCGAATGAATCAAGGCCTGATAGGCCAATATTCATCTGTGCATTAGATGAGACCACCGCAAAGACAGGCGATTGAGTTAATTGTATGAGACCCACTTCCTGATCGGTGAGCTTTTGGTTATGGCGCAAGCGATTGTAAATATCGGCAAGTAACTTTCTGACTTGTGGCACCAACGCCCCAGATGGGGTGATGGTTTGATAACTGCCAGGGGAAGATCCAACTTGAATACATTTATTAGCATCCTTACAGGCATAGGTAGGGATTTTACCGCCATAGAGCATGGCTTTAATAAAGTTGGCATTAACCACTTTGGATGGGTAGACCCACACCGCACTTTTTTTATCAAACACCACCGTGCCTGAGATGCTCATATAGAGCTCGCCCAATTTTTGGTCTTTAGAGAGAAAATCATTGCGCTTGACCACTCGATCCCAAATGATGTTGGTATCTTTGTAGACACGGTATTTATATTTAGGATCATTCTTGGCTTTGTCCATTTGCCCGTTAAAATCGCTGCCGGTACTACAACCCTGGCGCGCAGCAGCCCAATCAGAGAACACCCCATCGTGGGTGCCAATGTCCTGGCAGACTTGTTGACTGGCTGCACGACTTTTTGGCCACAGGCCACCAACCAAATCCTCTGCCATCTCACAGCTATTGAAATTGCCTGAGTTGATCTTGTTGGCGAGCGTGTGCATGTACTGAAGGGCGTGGGCAACTTCGGGTAATTCCACCTCTAAAGCCAGGTTCAATGCATAGCCTGCTCCTGCCGATAAGATGTTTTGCATGAATTTGACAAGCTCTGGCCCCTTGATAAAGGAAAAGCCCCCAGCGGTTAAATCAATCCCGCCACAGCCTGAGCGATAGCCAGGGACATCAATGTGCATGATCTGAATATCACGCACAGTATTTCTGGCATACACCGATCCCATCGTGACATATCCAGCCGCTTGGGTGTTGTAGCTTGCCGGATTGTTAATGTGACTGGAAAACCCTAAGTTTGAAAAAAATCCATTCAAATCACTGTTGGTGTCGGCCATAGTGGCACTGGTGCTCAATGTCAGTAGTGCCGCCAGAGTGAATCTTAAAATAGAGTGCCTTCGCATTAGAGACCTCCTTGTGCTTTTTTAATGTGCGCCAATAACCCGCTCATGCGCCGTGCGAGCTGCTCAGGTTTTGCCTCACCAAATAACACGGCATAGACTTGGTCAGTGTGAATGTTCTTTAAAAAAAGCCCTGGCACAGAAGCTCTGAAGTGACCCTGCACGTAATAGTCCCAAAACACTTGCGAGGTGAGCTTTTTAGCGTGTAAATCATCAAGATCAGGGCCATCAACACTATAGGCGCTAATATGAATACCGTAATAGGTGGCAAAGTCCTTTAAAATCGGGATAAAGCGATGACAATGCGGGCAGGTGGATTTAAAAAACACCACAAACTCATAGTTTTTTTTGAGAATCTTAAGTGTCGGTGCTATACTTCGAGCCGGTGCTTGCTCGTTGGACAGGGACCTGTTAGTACCAAGCAAATGCGCTATCTGGGAAGATGGGATGTTGGCTTGGGCCTGCAGGCACACCACCATGAATATGACTGTGATGATTGCTTTCATCATGATCTTCTCTCTCCTATGCCGTTATATGAGTAAATGGCGAAGTGATCGCGTACATCTAAAAAGCGCTCTTTCAAATCAGACAAGGACAAAAAGCCATAGCTCAATGCCTTCATTTGATGGGTTTTTAGATTCACTAAAAATAATGCCGGTAGGTAGCGTGATTGAATGCCAAGAATGCGATTAACCGTACTCATTGGAATGTCGCGTGGATTGGGTAGGCCAATAATGGGCTGATGATCGGTGGTCACCGAGATCATGGCAAAATGGCGCGCTTTCACAAAGGGTGCAAGGATGCTTACAAACTTCTGGCAAATCGATGAGTTACCCCGATAGAAAAAAATCAACCCATAGTGCTTGCTCATGGTATCGATGGTGCGCTCAACCAAGAGCTTGTGCTCATCATTTCTAACTGGAATAGCGGTGTTGTCAGTTGGAAAACGCAATGAGTATCCTGATCTTGATTACTCATTGCGTTTTCCAACTGACAACACCGCTATTCCAGTTAGAAATGATGAGCACAAGCTCTTGGTTGAGCGCACCATCGATACCATGAGCA
>JANQIS010000262.1 GCA_028282045.1 Gammaproteobacteria bacterium | reverse complement strand
TCGGAGGGGTGCCCGAGTGGCCAAAGGGATCTGACTGTAAATCAGACGGCTCAGCCTTCGTAGGTTCGAATCCTACCCCCTCCACCATGATTTGTGTATATGCTTAGGGCAGAAGATAAGCAACCCAGCCGCTTACCTTCTGCTTTTTGGCATGTGGAAATTGCGGGTGTAGTTCAATGGTAGAACTTCGGCCTTCCAAGCCGATAGTGTGGGTTCGATTCCCATCACCCGCTCCAGATTTCGGAGAATCGATAAGAGCAGATTAATCAGTCTGCTGTTATCGGTTTTCCGAAGCCCACATAGCTCAGCCGGTAGAGCACTTTCTTGGTAAGGAAGAGGTCACCAGTTCAATTCTGGTTGTGGGCACCATATAGTAGGTAAGGTAACTTAACCCTGAAATGACAGTGGAGATGCGCAATGTCAAAAGAAAAATTTGAGCGGAGTAAACCGCACGTAAACGTAGGAACAATTGGCCACGTAGACCATGGTAAGACGACGCTAACGGCGGCGATATGTACGTATTCGGCTAAGAGTGGTCATGGTGAAGCCAGAGCGTATGATCAAATTGATAACGCCCCGGAAGAGAAAGCCCGAGGTATTACGATTAGTACGGCACACGTAGAATATGAGACAGCGAATCGTCACTATGCTCACGTAGACTGTCCGGGCCATGCGGATTATGTGAAGAACATGATTACGGGCGCGGCACAAATGGACGGAGCGATATTAGTTGTGAGTGCTGCAGATGGTCCGATGCCGCAGACGCGCGAGCATATACTATTGGCCCGTCAGGTTGGGGTTCCGTACATTGTAGTATTTTTAAATAAAGCGGATATGGTTGATGATGCTGAGTTGTTAGAGCTGGTGGAAATGGAAGTACGAGAGCTGTTGAGTTCTTATGAGTTTCCTGGAGATGACACGCCGATTATAGTTGGTAGTGCGTTGAAGGCGTTGGAAGGAGACACCTCAGAGATAGGCGAGCCGGCGATCCAGAAGTTGTTGGATACGATGGATGAGTATATACCGGAGCCACAACGAGATACAGACAAGCCGTTTTTGTTACCGATTGAAGATGTATTCTCAATTTCCGGTCGTGGAACAGTAGTAACCGGTCGTGTAGAGCGGGGCATTGTGAAGGTTGGTGAAGAGATAGAGATTGTTGGCATCAAAGAGACGCAGACGACTACGGTGACGGGAGTTGAGATGTTCCGCAAGCTTCTGGATGAGGGGCGTGCAGGTGATAACGTAGGGGTATTGTTGCGTGGCGTGAAGCGAGAAGACGTTGAGCGTGGCCAAGTATTGTGTCACAAAGGCTCGGTGAAGCCACACACGAAGTTTGAAGCGGAAGTGTATATTCTGAGTAAAGAAGAAGGTGGGCGCCATACACCATTCTTCAAAGGCTATCGTCCACAGTTTTATTTCCGTACGACGGATGTGACAGGAGCGATTGAGTTGCCGGAGGGCGTTGAGATGGTAATGCCAGGGGACAACATCCAGATGAAGGTTGACTTGATCACACCGATTGCGATGGAGGAAGGTTTACGCTTTGCGATCCGTGAGGGCGGACGTACAGTCGGTGCTGGCGTCGTCGCGAAAATTTTTGAATAACAGGAGCTTGGCAATGCAAGAACAAAAAATTCGTATTCGTTTGAAATCATTCGATCACAAGCTGATTGATGTTTCAGCGAGTGAAATTCTTGATACTGCTAAGCGCACTGGTGCTCAGGTAAGGGGCCCAATCCCCTTGCCGACACGTAAGGAGCGCTTTACGGTATTGATTTCACCCCACGTCAACAAGGATGCGCGTGACCAATATGAAGTGCGTTGCCATATGCGTTTAATGGATGTGGTTGCTAACGCGGCAACTGTTGATGCATTAATGAAATTAGATTTGCCAGCAGGTGTAGACGTCAAGATTAGTTTGCGCTAGAATGACGCGCCGTTGTTGTTAAGCAGCAACGAAGAATATATACAGTCTTGGTCAATCGCAATCAAGGCGGTGAGAACGAGGATAAACAAATGAGTATTGGTTTGGTTGGCCGCAAATGCGGTATGACGCGTATTTTTACTGATGCTGGTGATGCGGTGCCGGTAACAGTTGTTCATGTGTCACCTAACAAGATTACCCAGGTAAAATCAGTAGAAACCGATGGCTATACGGCTGTTCAAGTTACTACTGGTGAGAAAAAGCGTAATCGTGTCTCAAAACCCTTGGCTGGTCATTTCAAAAAGGCTGGCGTCGAGCCTGGCCGTGGCCTGTGGGAGTTCCGTGTTGGCGCAGAGACGCTCAGTGAGTTAAAAGTGGGTGATGAGCTGACGGTTTCTCAGTTTGAAATCGGTCAAATTGTTGATGTTACTGGCACATCTAAAGGTAAAGGCTTTGCCGGTACGGTAAAACGTCATAACTTTTCAATGCAAGATGCCACACATGGTAACTCTGTGTCTCACCGTGCTCCAGGTTCAACTGGTCAAAACCAAACTCCAGGCCGTGTCTTTAAAGGCAAGAAAATGGCAGGTCAGATGGGTAATGAGCGCAAAACAATTCAAGGCTTGAAAGTCGTTCAGATCGATATAGAGAAAGGTTTGTTGTTGATTAAAGGTGCTTTACCTGGTGCGCCGGGCGGCGATCTTCTGATCAAGGCGACAACTAAGGCTGGAGGTTAAGTGTAATGGAATTGCAGGTAATTAACACCAAAAATGCCCAAGCCGGTAAATGCCAACTGCAAGAGTCAGTATTTGCAGTTGATTACAACGAATCATTAGTTCATCAGGCGGTAGTCACTTATGCAGCCGGTGCACGTCAAGGTACTAAAGCACAAAAGAATCGCTCAGCAGTGAGAGGCGGTGGTGCTAAACCATGGCGACAAAAAGGTACAGGCCGTGCGCGTGCTGGTACTATCCGTAGTCCATTATGGCGCTCCGGTGGCGTGACCTTTGCTGCGCAACCACGTGATTACAGCAAAAAGCTGAACCGTAAAATGTATCGTGCTGCGATCCGCTCAATCTATTCTGAGCTGGTGCGTCAAGAAAGATTAGTTGTGGTCGACAACATTGCTGTTGAGCAGCCAAAAACTAAATTATTAGCTGGCATCTTGAATGAGATGAATTTGAAAGATGTGTTAATCATCTCTAAAGAAGTGGATGAGAACTTGTATCTTTCAGCGCGTAACATTCCTTACGTTGATGTGCGCCTACCAGAGCAGGTTGACCCTATGAGCCTGATCGCTTACGCAAAGGTGCTGGTGACAGTCGATGCGTTGAAACAAATTGAGGAGCAATTAGCATGAATCAAGAAAGACTTTTACAAGTGCTAAAAGGTCCGCATGTTTCCGATAAAGGTTACCGCATGGCCGATGAGAGCAATCACTTTGCTTTTAAAGTGGCTTCTAATGCAACTAAGCGTGAAATTAAGCGAGCAGTTGAGCAATTGTTCGATGTGCAAGTAACCGATGTGCGCACGGTTAATGTTAAGGGTAAGGCACGTCGTTTTGGCCGTACACAAGGTCGCACGAGCGATTGGAAAAAAGCCTACGTCAAGTTGAAGCCTGGTCAAGACATCAGCTTTGGTGACGCGGAATAATAGAAGGGTAAGATTATGGCAGTTGTAAAATCAAAACCAACATCACCAGGAAGACGCTTCGTTGTTACCGTCAAAGATGCTGACGTTTATACCGGCCGTCCACACAAAGCGTTAGTGATGAAAAAGAACAAACACTCTGGTCGTAATAACGCTGGGCGTATTACAGTAAGACACCGTGGCGGCGGACATAAGCAACACTATCGTATTGTTGACTTCAAGCGTAACTACGATGGCATTACAGCTAAGGTTGAGCGTATCGAATATGATCCGAACCGTAGTGCGTATATTGCCTTGTTGTTATATGCTAATGGTAAGCGCACTTACATCATTGCACCTAAGGGCGTAAAGGCCGGTGCAACATTGATTAGCGGTGAAGAGGCGCCCATTCGTGCAGGTAACACATTACCTATTCGTAATATTCCGGTGGGTACGCTCATCCACTGTGTTGAATTGCAACCAGGCAAAGGTGCGCAGATTGCTCGTAGCGCTGGTGCAAGCATCCAATTGGTTGCTAAAGAAGGTGCGTATGCCATTTTGCGTTTACGTTCCGGTGAGATGCGTAAAGTATTGCTTAACTGCCGTGCAACCATTGGTGAGGTTTCAAATTCAGAACACAACTTGCGTTCATTGGGTAAAGCAGGTGCCGCTCGTTGGCGTGGTCGCCGACCAACAGTTCGTGGTGTCGTTATGAACCCTGTTGATCATCCGCACGGCGGTGGTGAAGGTAAGACGTCTGGTGGTCGTCACCCTGTCTCTCCTTGGGGTATGCCAACCAAAGGCTATAAAACACGTAAAAACAAACGTTCTGATCGTTTAATTATGCAAAAGCGTAAAAAATAGAAAGAGGATAAGCTCGTGCCACGTTCATTAAAGAAAGGACCATTTGTCGATTTGCACTTACTGAATAAAGTGCTTGCAGCGGTCGAAACCAATAGCAAAAAGCCAATCAAAACCTGGTCTCGTCGTTCTATGATTATTCCAGAAATGGTGGGTTTGACTGTCGCTGTCCATAATGGGCGTCAGCATGTGCCTGTTTTCGTCACTGAGAACATGGTAGGACATAAATTGGGCGAGTTTGCAGGGACACGGACTTATCGTGGTCATGCGGCTGATAAGAAAGCCAAGAAATAAGTACTGAGGAAACGGTAATGGAGATTTCAGCTCACTTAAAGTATGCAAGAATTTCAGCACAGAAATGCCGCTTGGTTGCTGACCAGGTCCGTGGTTTGCCAGTTGGACAAGCTATGGATTTGTTGATGTTCAGTCCCAAGAAAGCTGCGCGGTTAATCAAGGGTGTGCTCAACTCAGCCATCGCTAATGCCGAGCATAATGATGGTTTGGATATTGATGAGCTTAAAGTATCTACAATTTATGTAAACGAAGCACCTTCATTGAAGCGCTACCGTGCAAGAGCGAAAGGTCGCGGCAATAGGATTATAAAACGCAACTGTCACATTACTGTGAAAGTGGCAGAAGGCAAATAGGGGTTTTTTGTTATGGGTCAGAAAGTCAATCCAACTGGTATCCGCCTAGGTATTGTTGAAAACTGGAAATCAATTTGGTATGCAGATTCATCTGAGTATGCAGATAAACTGTATTCTGATATTAAAGTGCGTGAGTATCTGCGCAAAGCTCTGTCACAAGCCTCTGTCAGCCGTATTCAAATTGAGCGTCCGGCGAACAATGCACGTATTACGATTCATACTGCTCGCCCTGGTGTGGTGATTGGTAAGAAGGGTGAAGATGTTGAACGCCTGCGTAGTGAAGTCAGCAAAATGATGGCGGGTATTCCTGTGCACATTAATATTGCTGAGATTAAAAAACCTGAGCTGGATGCTAAATTAGTTGCTGATACCGTTGCACAACAGCTAGAAAAACGTATTATGTTCCGCCGCGCCATGAAACGTGCAGTACAAAATGCGATGAAGGCGGGAGCGCAAGGCGTTAAAATGACAGTTTCTGGTCGCTTGGGAGGTGCTGAGATTGCCCGTTCGGAATGGTATCGTGAAGGCCGTGTGCCATTGCATACTTTCCGTGCCGATATTGATTATGCCACCTCAGAAGCGCTAACGACTTACGGCATCATTGGCGTTAAAGTTTGGATTTTCAAGGGTGAAGTGTTAGGCGATAAGCAGCAAGAAAATGCACCAGTTGCTGCTGGCAAGACTGAGAATAAAGGAGAATAACCATGCTCCAGCCAAGACGGACAAAATATCGTAAACAGCAAAAGCTGCGTAACCGTGGTATTGCA
>JANQIS010000249.1 GCA_028282045.1 Gammaproteobacteria bacterium | reverse complement strand
CATACTAAAATAATAGGATTGTATTTCGAGCTTACACAGGTTGAAAGCATCCTGCAAGAGTTTATTTTAACATCTTTGTTATAACAGAATATCAACAGGTTCGCGCAATCTGAGCCTGGCTGGATTCTAGCTGTTTTGAAAACGAGGGATCAGTTTGGTTGTTGATGTCTGATAAGTGCTTTTTCCGGTTAGTTATACTGCCAATTTCACAGTTAAGTTATCATAGTGATTATGATACGCTGGCGCCTTGAGTGAAATATTCAGGTTAAATATGTCAGTATTACAACCAAAAACGGCGTTACTGTCCGTTTCTGATAAAACGGGTATCGCTGAATTTGCCCAAGGTTTGCATCAACAAGGAGTGAAGATTCTTTCTACCGGTGGCACGGCTAAGGTCATCGAAGCAGTGGGTATTCCAATAACCAAAGTGAGTGATGTAACCGGGGTTGCTGAGATGATGGATGGGCGGGTGAAAACACTCCACCCGACCATTCATGGCGGTATTTTAGGGCGGCGTGACCAGCATGCAGCGGATGCCAAAGACCATGGTATTGAATGGATTGATCTGGTGGTGGTGAATTTGTACCCGTTTGCTCAGACTATTGCCGGTACCGATGACTTTGACCAGGCGATTGAAAATATCGATATCGGCGGCCCGGCGATGGTGCGTGCGGCGGCAAAAAATCTCGATTGGGTAAGCGTGGTGGTTAATTCAGCCGATTATCAAATGGTGTTAGATGAAATGGCCAGTGGTGGTATCACTCAGGTTACACGCAAGGCACTATCTGCCAAGGCGTTTGCTCATACTGCCAACTATGATGCGTTGATTGCAAAATATTTAAATGAAGAGAAGTTCCCGCAGCAGCTTGCATTGGCGTATGAGCGCCAGGAGATTTTACGTTATGGCGAGAATCCACATCAGCAAGCAGCATTGTACCGTGCCCCTTTGTGTGCTGATTTTAGTTTGATGAATGCTCAGCAACACCAGGGAAAACCACTATCTTATAATAATATGGTTGATGCGCAGGGTGGGCTGGATTGCTTAAGTGAATTTGACATGCCGGCTTGTGTGGTGGTCAAACATGCTAACCCGTGTGGTGTCGCGCAAGCTGATACTATTGAGCAGGCTTTTGAATGTGCTTGGCATGCTGATAACAAATCAGCTTTTGGCGGCATTGTGGCATTGAACCGCACCTGTAATAAAACCATTGCTCAATTCCTGAGTTCGGTATTCGTAGAAATTGTTATCGCGCCGAAGTTTGATGATGAAGCATTGGCCTGTTTTGCGCAAAAGCCTAATTTGCGGGTGCTTGATCTGGGCGGTGCTGTACCTACACCAGGAGCGCTTTGTTATAAGTTTTTAGATGATGGTCTGCTGGTACAGGATCGTGATAACCATAGTATTACGTCGGATCATTGGGAGCTGGTGAGCGAAACACAGCCTGATGCTGTACAGATGGGCAGTATGTTGTTTGCCTGGAAAGTGGTGAAACATATTAAATCTAATGGCATTCTGTTGGCTAAAGGCAATGTTACCACGGGTGTCGGTGCCGGCCAGGTATCACGGGTTGATGCGGTGGAGCTGGCGATTTCTAAAGCCGGTGCAGCAGTTGGCGGCAGCGTATTAGCTTCGGATGCGTTTTTCCCATTTCGTGACAGCATTGATTTAATTGCCCAAGCTGGGATTAAAGCGATTATCCAGCCGGGTGGTTCAATCCGTGATACTGAAGTGATTGACGCTTGTAATGAACATAAAATTACCATGGTGCTGACTAAAAAAAGATGCTTCAATCACTAACCTGGATACTTCATCATGTTGCACAGGTAATCGGCCCAAAGCAATTTCAGATTATGACGTTGCTGTGAGGATGGGAGTCAAGCGACATGATGAAACATCCAAGCTAAGTGCTTGTCTACAGTGGTTTTGCATCGGTCGAATGATGCACTTGAGTGGCCGTTTTGTTATGCTATAAACATTTGTTGTTGTAATTAAGTGAAGCCGTTGATGAGCACAATACGTGTGGGAATTATTATGGGCTCTCAATCTGACTGGCCCGTTATGCAATATACTGCCGATAGTTTGGTGGAGCTGGGTATCGAAT
>JANQIS010000240.1 GCA_028282045.1 Gammaproteobacteria bacterium | reverse complement strand
GGGTTAGCTGTGATCGGCTGGTGGATGCGTGCCAACACCATTGAAACGCCTTTGTTTGTGCAGATACATCATATTGAAAAAACGCCGTTGGTTAATGCGTTACGCTGCCATTGGCGTACGCTGTTGCGAGGCGTTGGCGTGCTCTCTTTTCCTTTAGCCGTTATTATCTTGGCACTATTCTTTCCACAATATCTTACAGCCCATTTTCACTATGCCAATCATACCGTTTTTGTCAGCATGACAGTCAGTCTCTTCTGGTCGGCATTATTGCTGCCGATTATAGGCCATTACTCGGACCATATAGGACGTAAACGGCTGCTTATGATCAGCGGTGTGATTGGTTTGATATTGGGTTACCCATTGTTTCTGTTGCTACAGTTACAAACATTGTGGGCCTTATGGGCGTTTGTATTATTGTATGAAACGCTGATCGCTATGATGGCTGCCTGCTATCCGTGTTTACTGGCTGAAGCATTCCCTACACCAATTCGTTATACCGGTGTGGGGTTGGTTTATAATGTGGTGCTTACACTGGCGGCTTTTGTGCCCATGGTTGCTAGTTGGATATTGTTGCAAACCGGTGGGCACTACAGTTTTTTATTGCTACTGGCCGTGCTGGGCGTGATTATGATAGTCGCCTTAGCACAGTTGCCGGTGCGACAAGGCAAGAGCCTATAGGGCGTTTACAATGGAATGCACTCCATCCGCCCAGTTCCACGGTCTTCATCGGATTCTTTTTTGCTCAAACTTGCCTCCAGGGCCGGTGTGCTTAATTTTACCGGTGGTGGTGAAGGTGTTTTGATCGTTTTATCAGGAATCAGTATCGCTATAGCATTGTAAAGAACGATTAGCTGATTGAGCAATGCACTGCCTTGTGCTAAGAGAGTGGCATCCGAAGGCGCTTTAAACATAGCAACTCCAGTATTAAGTCATTCACTAGCTCGATTGATCATCCGTTGTGATTCGAACCGAGTTATATCTGTAAAAATACGTGACGACCTTGTCTCGTAGCATGTTGGTTACTAAAACTATTCTCCTGGCACTAGCTCAGTATCGGTATTATTGGATCAGTTGACGATAATGTCTTGCGAGCCTGAGCAGCCGCAAAAACAGTTGCAAAACTTAAGTTTTCAGGTTTTGCTGCTTGCCTGTTCGAATTATCGGATAATCTCCACAGTAGAAGATTCTTTTGTTGAGCGCCGGGGGAACTTTCTACTTTTTCTTCAGTAGACTTTAAGTCAATTAGGGTTAAATGTTGTGTTTCTTCAATAGAGCTCAAACCAGTCAGGAAATGTCTCAGTTCCGCTATCAAGCTCATCGCTTGGACGTATTCTCCTATCGACTGGGGATTGCTTAACTGCTCCAAATAGTTAAGCGCATCTTCACGCGTGCCAGCTAGTAATGCAGCAGCCGTCATATCCTCGACTTTGTTTGATTCTGGGCTGCGTATAGCCATCTTATTAGAACTCTATTAATATTATTTCAATCACTCATTATAGTCATAATATAATCGAGCGGTATCCGTAAAAATACGATGACATTATCCTCAATAAGTTAGTATTTGACTTGCCATGTTTCGTTTCTCTTAATTATGCTGGAGATTCCCAAGGGGCAAATCATTTGTGGATCTCGTCAGAAATGAGCGTCGTTGCAAGGACAATAAGATTCGATCTCTCAACACCCATACGATATTGTTTCGCGAAAACAAACAAATTTTTGGCCGTTGGCATTGCGCCAATAAGCACCAGGCTTCGTAACCAAAAAGCGGGCAAAGCAAATAGAAAATGACCGATTACAAACGCCGGTAGCATCTAAAGAAAAAGTTCCACGTTCCCAAACTTTATTACTTGAAGTTACCTATACCAATTGTAGCGTTCCGAACTTTTCCTGCAAAAGCACGTTAAGCGATCTTAATTCAGCACAGCACCAAACTCGCCACTTGGAAAAGAAGCTCATTCTCTCTACCTAAGCCCATTATCGCAGTGAAACATCAGTTTGATTACCAGTTAGATACAAATAGAAAACCGCATTGTCTGTGACTAACTCAAGGTCATAATCAACACTATTTGGCACACAGACAACATCGCCTGCTTTTGCCCAAATAGTGTGTGTGTCATCTTCCAAATGTAAAGTCACATTGACTTCTCCGGACATCACATTGATGACGCTATGATTAGCATTCTTCAAACAAACTTTATCTTTGCCTGCAAGCTTTACCATGCGGATATTAACTTCAAAAACATGCTGAACTTGAAAAGGATGTTTTGAAGATGCTGGGCCAAATGCGGCAGTGAACTGTAAGTGCAGCAATCTTGCCCTCATAACTTTTTTCTAAGAGGGTATCCGGAAAGATAATGCCTCCGGCCTCACCCACGCCAGAGCAGTATTTGATCATAACATGTTCTAATTCATGATGTTCAACAGCCTTGG
>JANQIS010000204.1 GCA_028282045.1 Gammaproteobacteria bacterium | reverse complement strand
GGATATGTGCGTAGTCAAGTCTGAAAAGTTCTGCACGTTTTGAGTCGCTGCGTTGGCCGCACCGGTATACAAACCACCCCCTAATACCGCAGCAGCCGTGATCATTTTATTTGTTAAGTTTTTCATTTTCATTCTCCAAAAAAATTATTAAGTTTCCTTAATGAGATTAGATCTTAAAACCATTTTTAGCAAAACCTTGCTCACCTAATTAAACTGTGATGTCAGTACCCCATTTAATAAGTTATAAACGTTTGCAGCATTAACCCCAATGGTACCAGCAATAATAAATGTCAGCGCACGTGACAAACTGGCCTGGCCACCACCGCCGCCATCGCCCACTTTGATCAACTGCAACCAACCACGGATAAAGGCCAGCGTACCAAAGAAAAATAATACGCCATAAGCCAAGGTTTTTAAGGCCAGATCGGTCATATTGGTGCCTTCTGGGGCATCAGTGATTTGTTGCAAATAACCAAGCATTGGGCATGAGTACGTGCCATGTGGGCCAGTCGAGCCACCAGGGCAAGTATTATAAAATACCTGGTTAAAGCCAAATAATGAATTTGATAAAATCGATAGCTCCGGTGTAAAGCTCGTCAACACCGTACCGGCAGCAAACGCCATCACTGTGCCCCACGGCGATACGCGGTACATCATATTTTGATGCGCATGCCTCATCAGGCGTATAACACCCCACATGATACAGAAGATACCAATATAAACACTGATACCTGAAAGTGTATCCATAATGGGCGAGAGGTCATTTTTAATGACATTCTCAGCCAACTGTACGATGGCAATGGTTGACATACCGAAACCTTCCTTTCAAATCACTGATGTCACGGCTATGGAAGCATCATATTATTAAACCCCGCCTCTCAGCAAAACCTAACCTGTAACAAACGATACATTCAAGCCCAAATTTATAACTAACTGTTTGATTTTATTGCTATTTATCGGTAACAAAAGCAATATTAACCAGATATTAACAACCGCGCTCTACGCTCTTAAGATAAGTATAGTTGAAATTCCCTCATGCGTAAGCGATCTGGCCAGGCTGCTTATCAAGCATGACAAATTTGGCCAGTCAAGATAGAATGAGGCACTTAGCAGCTAAGGAGCCTGATATGGCATCCCCTGAAAAATCCACCGACTTTGGTTATCGCCAGGTCAACTGGGAAGAAAAACAAAGCTTGGTCAATCAAGTTTTTGATAGCGTCGCCCGTAAATATGACATCATGAACGATGTGATGTCATTTGGGTTGCATCGGCTATGGAAACATATCGCTATCACCTATAGCGGCGTGCGCCTAGGCGACAGCGTGTTGGATGTGGCCAGCGGTACCGGAGATCTGGCCCGTCAATTTGCTCGTATTGTCGGCGCTTGCGGTCAGGTGGTACTCACCGACATCAATCAAAACATGCTGAGTGAAGGCCGTCGAGCACTGGATGGTCAAGGGGTCATAAACAATGTCAATTACACTGTTTCAAATGCTGAGCAGCTTAGTTTTTCTGATAATACTTTTCATTGTGTCACCATCGCTTTTGGTTTGCGCAATGTGCGCGACAAGAAAGCAGCTTTGCATGAGTTCTACCGTGTACTTAAGCCAGGCGGCCGCTTATTAGTGCTGGAATTCTCACAAGTGCAAAGCAAGTGTCTGCGCGCTTTATACGATACCTATTCCATGCGGATAATTCCACGTCTGGGTCAACTGATTACCCAAGATCGTGACAGCTATCAATACCTGGTTGAATCGATTCGCAAACATCCTGACCAAGATGCACTGGCCGCTATGCTGGAAGCTGCCGGATTTAATGCGGTAAAATATACCAATCTCACCGGCGGTATTGTTGCGATCCACCAAGGGGAAAAATCATGAAGCTGGTTTTTGCTCTGGTTAATAAAACCCTGCAGCATGCTATTAACCTCGCCATCAAAACCAACCCGCAACTCCAAACGAGCGTAGCTGAATTAGCAGCAAAAAGCTTAAGCATTCATATTACCGACTGGCAACTGAGTGCCACCATCATCCCGACCACAACTGAGTTATTGCTACAGCTAAATGGCGACGGCAAAGCCTCGGTGGAAATTCACGGCAAACTGGCTGATTTAATGGCCTTAGGCATGAGCGAACAACCGCAAAGTATTTTGATTGAGCGTCACATCGAAGTCAATGGCAGTCTGCAGGTACTGATGCAATATCAAAAAGCTTTTAAGCAGCTCCAATTTGACTGGGAAGTATGGCTAAGCCGTTTGGTTGGCCCCACAATCGCACATCAAGTATGCCGACCTGTCAAGGCCAGTGGTAATTGGCTCAAGGCTACTGCACACAGCAC
>JANQIS010000203.1 GCA_028282045.1 Gammaproteobacteria bacterium | reverse complement strand
CGTGAGGCGTTTTATATGCAAGAATACTGCGGTTGTGCTTATTCACTGCGCGATACTAATTGCTGGCGCCGGGCTAATGGCCGTAAAAACATTGAGATTGGGGTAAAGTTTTACACAAAATAAGTCTCATTGGCGTGGTAAGCGTAACCGATGAATCCCTTTGTCATAATTATAGTTGGCTCTGATCGGGTTAATGTCTAACCCGCCGCGGCGAGTATAGCGCGCATAAACCAACAGCTTTTCAGGCTTGCAACGCTGCATAATATCGTTGTAGATGCGCTCAACACATTGCTCATGAAATTCATTATGGTTGCGAAATGAAATCAAATACTTAAGCAGTCCGCTATGGTCAATTTGTCCACCGTGATATTGAATCATCACGCTGCCCCAGTCAGGTTGGCCGGTGACCAGGCAGTTGGACTTGAGCAAATCACTGCTGAGCGTTTCTTCAACCGGTTTGTTTGCATCGGCAGATAAATACTCCGGGTTGACTTGGTATTGAGAAATCTCAACATCCAGGTTGTCAATATTAATGCCGGGAAAATGTGATAGCAACACGGCATCATATTCTGTCAGGCTGAGTAAGCTGATACTTATTTCACCGTTGGTAGCGATGCTTAAATCTTTTTTCATTAGGGCTGCTACTTGAGCATCATCAGCAAATTGAGTGTTGTTGAAGGAATTCAAATATAGCTTAAAACTTTTGGACTCAATGATGTTGTGCGAATTGGCTGCCAGTTCAAAAATACCAATACGCACTACCGGCTTACCTTTACTATTGAGCCAGGAAATCTCAAACGCATTCCACACATCAACACCAAAAAATGCATAATCTTCCGCCAGGCCAAGTTCTGCACGTTTAGTACAGCGTGGGATGGGAAATAGCAAGCTATTGTCATATTGACAGGGGTATTCAGATGACTTGCCCAGGCTGGATTGTTCTAAATTCATATCAGTAGCCTTGTATTGCGTCAGTTTGCATTTGGTTTAGCACTGTTGGTATGGCTCAAGTATTACTCTCCTGTGGGAAAGTCAAAGATACATGAGCCATAGTGATAAAAGTTAAACGAGCAATTACACCATGTCCTCTGGCCTTACCCATTCATCAAACTGTGCCTGTGTTAGTAAACCAAGCTCCAAAGCAGCGGCTTTAAGAGTGGTATGATGGGCGTAGGCGTGTTTGGCGATTTTAGCGGCGTTATCGTAGCCAATATGTGGGTTAAGGGCAGTGACTAACATCAGAGTATTTTCTTCATAGTATTTAAGGCGCTCGCGGTTGGCTTCAATACCCTGAGCACAGAACTGATTAAAGTTATGCATAGCATCGCTTAAGATGTTCACGCTCTGGATAAAATTGTAGATCATCACCGGTTTGTAGACATTAAGCTCGAAGTTACCTTGTGAGCCGGCAAAATTGATTGAAGCATCATTACCCATCACTTGCACAGCGACCATGGTGATAGCCTCGCACTGAGTGGGGTTAACTTTACCAGGCATAATGGACGAACCAGGCTCATTAGCAGGGATGGTAATTTCGGCAAAGCCACAACGTGGGCCAGAGGCCATCCAGCGGATGTCATTAGCGATCTTCATCAGTGAAGCTGCCAAAGTTTTTAACGCGCCATGAGCAAAGACCAGGCCGTCATGTGCTGCCAGAGCTTCAAATTTATTGGGGGCACTGACAAATTCAATGCCGGTGAGCTCACTGATTTTGGCAGCCGACTTTACGGCAAACTGCGGATGCGTATTTAACCCTGTGCCTACTGCCGTGCCGCCTAACGCCAGCTCTTCGATGGAGGTTAATACCAGGTTAACCCGGTCAATGGCATTAGTTAATTGTTGCACATAACCAGAGAGCTCCTGGCCTAAGGTGACAGGTGTAGCGTCCATTAAGTGGGTGCGGCCGGACTTAATACAGTCTTTAAATGACTTGGCTTTAGCCGCCAAGGTATCGCGTAGTGTTGTTAACGCAGGCAGGAGTTTTTTGCGCAGACTGATACTGGCAGCAATATACATGGCAGTGGGAAAAGTATCATTGGAGCTTTGAGCTTTGTTGACATCGTCATTGGGGTGTACTGGCGTTTTGCTGCCCAGTTTGCCACCGGCAATTTCAATAGCGCGGTTCGCAATAACTTCGTTGACATTCATATTGGACTGCGTGCCCGAACCCGTTTGCCAAACAAATAATGGGAAGTGAGCATCAAGCTTGCCGGCAATCACTTCGTCGGCTGCCTGGGTGATAAGCTCACATTTGTATTGTGGTAGTAGACCCAATTCGGCATTGACCAGTGCTGCGGCTTTTTTTAAGTAGCCAAAAGCATGGATCACTTCCATCGGCATATGTTCCTGGCCGATACTAAAATGGTGCAAGGAGCGCATGGTTTGTGCGCCGTAATATTTATCTGAGGGGACTTTAACCTCTCCTAAACTATCTGATTCGATGCGAAAGCTCATTGATTGACTCCTTACTTTTAAATGAACTACATTAAGATGATTGCCTACTTCCAGGGTCAACGTGGCCCGGGTAAATTAGCCTCCTTGCCCAGTTTTTCAGTTTTAGAGAGGCGCTTTTGTTTACGTTGATCTAAGTGTACCGTGACACAAAAGCCGCCGCCAGGCTGGTTCTCAAAGCTCATTGTACCGTGGTGTAACTCCACGATCTTATTAACAATTGCCAGTCCCAGGCCTGAACCGCCTTTGTCTGAAGTCCTTGCCTGGTCAGCACGGAAATAAGGCACGGCAATAAGTCCTAAAAACTCATCCGGCACACCAGGTCCATCATCCTGACAGATAATCTCTAGCGTGTGCGGCGAAGGTTGATTGACGATAATCTGGCAGGTGGTGGCATATTTGCGTGCATTTTCAATTAAATTTACCAGCATCCGCTTAAACAGTTGCACTTCCACCATCATCGTGAACTGCCCGACGTAGGGTGTGAACACGACTTCAAAGTCGGTATCACGATAGCGATCCACTACTGATTCAATCAAAGATACGACTTCTGTACGGGCTTTACGAATACGATCCGGTTGACGTGCATATTCTAATGAGCTGCGTACAATATTATCAATATGCTCTAGTTTTTCACGAATCGGCGCGCTGGTGGTCTCATCATCCAGTAGTTCCAGGCGCAACATGGCTTCAGTCAGGGGCGTTTTAATATCATGTGCCAGAGCGGTAATCATAATGGTGCGCTCGTTGATATAAGTTTGCAGATGATCACGCAGATTTTTGATCAATTGGTCATTACGTCGCTGGCTGCGCAGATCCCCTACCAGTAAATCCATCACTTCTTGTGGCAAGGTGTAGTGATAAAAAAGCAAAAAACACACCCAGATAATGAGCATGGCAGTAAACTCCACCAGGAAAATCGGAATTACGTTGTCCCACACGGGTGTTCTGTCCAGTCTGGCCGTGATGGTGAGCCATTGATGTGTTGGGGCAAAGTAACTGGCGGCGATGATATGGCCATGAATTAGCAAGTCTCGCGCCATCAGATTGAAATTATAAGGTGATAAGCTTATGGGGGCTGAAGTTAATTCATAATAGGGGTCGGTTGGTGGTGTCGGTGCTAATGTCAGGTCAAACTGGCCCTGGCGAATCGTAAAGTTTTCTTTGCTTTGTTGGGATTGATGGTTGAAGGTATGAACGTAGGTGTTATGTATCTGTATTAACGCTGAGGTAATCATGGTGGCGCGATGGAGATTAGCATTGCGAACATAGTTAGCATTCAGCGCTGAGAGCACCACAGTAGCTAACACTAAAACCAGCGCGCATATTATAAAAATATGTTTTACCTTTAAGTGCATTTATTCAATATCATGTCGTCACAATCTCCCATAGTGTAGTCAGTAATAGGGTTCTCACAAGAGTGGACGCAAATTTCCAATAAAATTAATCATTATTTTTATCATCAATGTAATAAGATTTCTTTTTATAAAACAAATGATTATAAAAATGTCGCTCAATATATTTTCTCTTGTTACATGACCGGTATAGCGTGTTTGACCGGAGCTTATTATCATGTGCAACGTGTATAGCTAATTTGCGTTAACAGGAGATTGTTATGAAACATTTAATTGCTAAAGCTACAACGGCTGCTGCGGTATTAGGGGGTGGTTTGTATACCGGTGCGGCCAACGCAGCGACTCAAAACGTGCAGAACTTTTCAGACTTGACTACGCACATATCC
>JANQIS010000130.1 GCA_028282045.1 Gammaproteobacteria bacterium | reverse complement strand
TCATGGCCTTGGATTTGCATATGGTGGAGTTGTTTGATAGTAACGCCGGCTTGTTGGCAGTAATTGCTGATGGTGAGCATGAGCGCATCATTTTCAGTGCCAATCAGGGTAAACAAGATGTGTTGCATTCGTTGTGGCTTGAGGTTCATCATGGCATTATCTTACCTTATATATAGAACGACTCGAAATGAATCACATGCCTAAGCATCCGGCTGTCTCTCAAATCACAGTGGTCATGGCGATTACGTTATTTATCTTGTTTTACTGCCTGGATTATTATTTTCGCATCTCGCCTAGCCTGGTGTTTCATCAGTTACAGCATCAATACCATACCGATACCTTAGGGATGGGCGCATTTGCCTCAGCGTTTTATTTAGGTTATTTGGTGATGCAGATTCCCAGTGGCATTATTCTTGATCGGTTATCACTGTATCGTGTGGTGGTTCCTGCCATATTGATATGTACCTTGGCATTTATCGGTTTTGTATTAAACCACCATTATTGGAGTGGGTATGTGTTACGCTGGGTGATTAGTGGTGCATCAGCGTTTTCATTTATATCGGTGATTTATATCGCCCGCCAATATTTGGATATTAAGTGGTTTGGACTGGTGTCGGGTATCACCATCGCTGCAGGTACGGTATCGGCCTCGATTGCCCAACTGGTCAGTGCACTGCTCATGCAACATTTCCATTGGCACAGTATCTTTATCGCTTTGGCATTGTGGGGCTTTGTGGTGGCGGTATTGTTGCTGTTACCAGGGTTGAGATTACCACCCAGGCAAACAAAACCTGCAAGCCAGACAAGTTGGTGGCACCAGGTGAAGCAGTTTTCTCGTCACCCTTTGCTTATTCTCAATGGCTTGGTCGGTGGGTTGTTTTATCTGCCCACGACTTTATTTGCAACCATGTGGGGTATTCCTTTCTTGCAAGGTGAGTATCACTTTAGTGCCACAGCGGCTTCTTTTGGTGTCACTATGCTGTTTGTCGGCTGGGCGATTGGGGCCCCGGTGATTGGCAGCTTGGCTGATCGTACCAATCACTATATGCGTTTGGTTAGCGTGGGGGCATTGTGCGGTGCACTCATTAGTATGGTGTTGGTTTATCTGGAGCCTGGTGCCAGTTGGATGGTTTGGGTCTTATTATTTTTGTTTGGGCTCTTTTCCAGCGCTCAGGTGGTAGTGTGGAAATGTTTTCGTGATTATTGTCCTAAGGACATCGCCGGCTATGGTGTTGCCTTTACCAATATGCTGATTATGCTGTTTGGTGCAGTGTTTCACCTGGCAGTGGGGTGGTTGATGAGCCGCGTAGCCTATCTTCAGCCAGATAGCCTGGATTATAAATTGGGTCTGAGTATTATTCCGATTGCCTTTATGTTGGTGCTGATTTTGAGTTTTATTATGCCATTATTTCAGGTGAGGCGTTATAAGCTGTGATCAAACTATAGTGGGTTGGCGTTATTCCCACGCTGCTGTTGGGAAGCAATCAGGCAATGCAATTGACGGTTTTGCGCTAGTGTGTATTTTGTTAAAATGCCTCTTTTGCGCAGGTTTCTAGCATGACGCACATTATTCAGGCCCAACAAGCCATTATCGATAAATTCGATTTTCTCGATGACTGGATGGAAAAATATCAGCTTATTATCGGCTTGGGTAAACAAACGCAAGACTTCCCTGAAAAGAAAAAAACATCCCAATACTTGATCAAAGGCTGTCAGTCGCAAGTGTGGTTTGATAGCTGGCTTGAGGGCGGACGTTTGCAAATGCACGGCACCAGTGATGCGGCGATTGTTTCCGGGCTAATGGCCATATTATTTAGCGCTTACAATAATCAAACCCCACAGGATATTCTTGATACAGCGCCGGATTTTATTGAGGAAATTGGTCTGCATCAGCATTTGAGCCCAACCCGAAGCAATGGGCTGAACAGCATGATTCAAGCCATTTATAAAGCAGCGCACGCCGCACTAGGTTAGGGCGTATCCTCAATGACTCTCGATTGCAGTGCTGTTTAATTACAGTAGCAGTTGTATTGCTTTAGTTACTGGTTTTAGGCGTACTATCCTTTTCGGTGGATGGTTCTATACGGTCAGAATACTTACCTACGTTAAATTCCATATTGAATCAATATTTTATTAATTCATTAAAGCCTGTGTTTTGCATAAGTATTTTACTGGGGTTTGCGAAGCGTTAGATGTGCATCATCGGCGCCCAGAGGGATTATGGTGTTTATTCATGATGGTCTGAATCAGTGGCTTTATAGAGCTTGCCATAAGTTGAGGCCAATTCCTGGCGTAACTGGCACAGTTGTTGTTGAGTGTCAAAATGTGTCTGGTTGATATGTTTGCGTAAAGCAGTAATCTGAGCCATGTTCTCTTGGAAAATATTCTCGCAATGCTCATCGGCAGTTTGCTGGGCATCAATAAGTTGTTTGCGCGCCGCTTCATAATGCTCTTGGGCGGCTTTAGTTTGCTGTTTAGCGAGTTCTAATTTGTGTTCAAGTGCCTTAACATCGGCAATTAAAGTAGCTTTGTCGTGACTCATGTTCATTACCCTAGATCACTTGAATTGAGGTTACACCCTATTTGAACTGAGCGAATTATAGTATGATTACACCTATCAAGCAATCACAGTGTGGGTGTGCATGTGAGTCTCCTGGGCCTATTTAAAAACAAACAATCAAAAAAAAAGCAGCAGCCAGAATCTCCACAAGTAGAACAAGAGCTTAAACCGCAGCAACCAGAGACACTACCATCACAAACGCCTGAGCATACAACGCAACCTGAGTCTGAGCAAAAGGCTCCAGCAGCGCCAAAACCTGAACCAAAAGCCAAAGCAAGAGTAGAACTAAAGTCGCGACCAGCTAAACAAGAGAAAGTGAGTTGGTTTAAGCGCCTTACTACGGGCCTAAGTAAAACCCGTTCGACGTTTACTGGTGGGTTGAGTAGCTTATTTGCCGGCCGCCAGACCATTGATGATGAGTTATTAGATGAGTTGGAGAGTATGTTGCTTACCGCTGATGTGGGTATTGAGGCAACAGATCGTATTATCCAATCACTGACTGAGCAGCGTTTTAAAACACCCGAAGCATTTATGCAAGGTTTGAAGGATAGCCTGCAAGCGATTCTCGCTGCGGTGAGTCAGCCGCTGGTGATTGATCAGGCCAAGCAACCGTATGTGATTTTGATGGTGGGCGTGAATGGTGCCGGTAAAACCACGACAATTGGTAAGCTGGCACAATATTATCAGGCCCAAGGGTTATCCGTGATACTGGCAGCAGGCGATACGTTCCGTGCTGCGGCAGTGGAGCAGTTACAAGTATGGGGTGAGCGCAATAATGTGCCGGTGATCGCCCAGCATACCGGCGCTGATAGTGCCTCGGTGATTTTTGATGCTGTGCAAGCAGCCAAATCGCGTGGCATCGATGTGGTGATTGCCGATACTGCCGGACGTTTACATACCAAGAGCAATCTGATGGCTGAGCTGGAAAAAATCATTCGGGTGATGAAAAAGCTCGATAATACCGCGCCGCATGAAACGATGGTGGTGCTAGATGCCGGCATGGGGCAAAATGCATTATCACAAGCACAGCAGTTTCATCAAGCCGTGGGTGTGACGGGCATTGCGCTCACCAAGCTCGATGGTACTGCCAAAGGCGGTATTGTGTTTGCTATTGCCCAATCGTTGGGTGTGAATCTAAGATTTATTGGCGTAGGGGAGCAGGTTGATGACCTGCGGCCATTTGATGCCGAAGAATTTGTCAGAGCGCTTTTTGCGCAGTAGGGGGATTGATGAAAAGTGTTATTTTAGCAGTTGAGTCAGGTGTTGCCGAAACCAAGCCATTGGCGCTGACGCCATTATTGGGCCGACACTTATTAGAGCGCAGCTTAACAGCTTGCACGGATGCGGGTTTTAAAGCGTGTGTGTTGGTAACGCCAGAACAGGATGAGCGTGTGCGCCAGGTGGCCGATCGTTTTGCCCAGCAACATCATCTGACCGTTGAGCATGTTACAGTGGCGCCGGAGGCAACACCAATACAAGCATTGTTGGCGCTACAAGACGAGTTGGGGGATAAGCCCTTTGTGTTGATGGATATTGCCTATCCTGTCGATCAGGCAGTATTGAAAAGTTTGTTGCATCGCAAAAGCAGTAAACAATCTGTGATTGCTGTGGATCATCATGTCAGCGGTAAAACTTTTGCGCCAGGAGAGATTCTCGGTGTGCAGAGTGACAATGCTGCGGTTACGGCGTTAAGCAATGCAATGGAGTTACCGCAGGGTTATTACACCGGTGTGATGCTCTGTGCGGCAGATTTTTTCAAGCATCTCAATACCCTAATATCCAAGCGTAAAGTCGTTGATATGGAAAAGTTGTTGCAAACTTTGATTCGTGAAGATGCGCTGGTGCAGGTTGATGTTGGTCATCACTTTTGGCATAAGATCCACTCCTATGCGCAGCTACGTGATGCAGAAGCAGCATTACTGGCTTCAGTTAAGCGCTCACGCAAAGATAGCTTGCTTAAACGCCATCTGTTACGCCCATTGAGCAATAAACTGACTTACAGTTTGGTGTCAGTATCTTATTCTGTACATGCCATGGCGATTACAGCAGTAGGTTTGGCTTGTCTGGCAGCGATTCTGATGTCATTTAGTGGTTATGCTGGATTGTTGCTGGGAGCGATTGTTGGTTTTGCGGCTTTGTTATTGCATATCTCTACCCAGGAAGTTGCCGTGATTCGCCAACATCAAGTGATTTATGATCGATGGCTCGGCCACATTTTGGTGAAATATAGTGAGGTCATCTTGCTGACCGGCATGACAGCACATATTACTACTGGCTCGGGGCATAACCTTGGCCTGATCGGCGGCCTGGCGATTATCGGGGCCATGATGATTAACTATTCGGTGACCAGTTACCGTCATTTACATGGCAAAGCACCGGCCAAAGAGCATGATGTTTTTCTAAAGCGTGATGTCCGCTGGCTGATTATGCTGGTGTGCGCTGCTGTGAATCTGCCGACACTGGGCTTGTTGATTCTGGCTGTGATACTCAATGGGGTGGTGATCCGACGTATGGTGATTTGGAAGCATTAAATTAATTGAATGAAAAACCTGTAAGTTGCTAACCAAGTGTCAAGCGTTATAAAAAGGTCTGGCATTGGTAGTGCTCCATTGCTCCCTTGGCAGCGCCGAGAAGCGCAAGATTAGATGGGAAAAATCCGTAGGTCGGTGCATGGAAGCACCGACCTAAAAAGTCTTCATTCAATACCAAAAATAGTTATACCACAGCTTTCAGCAATGTTCTTGCATGCTCACGCGTATGCTCGGTAATGGTCTCACCACCGAGCATACGTGCCAGTTCTTCCACACGCATAGCTTCATCCAAGTGGGTGACTTGTGAAGTGGTTTGGTTGTTGCTTTTTAGTTTATTAACTCGGATATGGTGCTGTGCCTGACCGGCTACTTGTGGTAGGTGGGTAACACAAAGCACTTGGCAGTGTTTACCTAATTGGCGTAACAGCTTACCTACCATGCTGGCAGTAGTGCCACCGATACCCACATCCACTTCATCAAAGATTAGGGTGGGCGTAGGCTGTGCGGTGGCAGTTAACACTTGAATTGCCAGGCTGATGCGTGAGAGTTCACCGCCGGAGACGATATCACTTAAACCACCCATCGGCTGACCAGGGTTGGTGCTGACATTGAAACTCACCTGATCTAAGCCATGTGGGCGTGGTGTGATGTCATCATCAGGTGTCACCTGTACTGCAAATACGCCGCCTTCCATTGCCAATGTTTGCATCGATGCTGTCATCGCCTGAGATAATGTATCAGCGGCTTGTTGGCGTTGAGTACTGAGTTCTCTGGCCAGAGATAGCCAGGCGGCTTGTAATTGCTCACACTCAGTTGCCAACGTGACAAGGCCCTGGTGGCTTTGATCTAGCGTGTTGAGTTGGTCACACAGCGTTTGATAGTGGTTAAATAAATCTTCGGCATTGACGTGATGTTTGCGTGCCATATCATGCAGTATTTCCAGGCGACTTTCTACTTGCTGCAATCGTTCAGGGTTGATCTCAATGCTTTCTTGATAATGACTTAGCTCGGCAGTGGCTTCTTGTAGGGTGATGCGTGATTCTTCCAGCATGGCGATAATCGGCACCAAGCGCTCATCTGCTGTGGCCAGTTCACCCAGTTGATGTGTCGCTTGGTGTAGTACATCAATAACCGCATGGTCGCTCTGGTGAAGTTGCATGAGAACTTGGCTGCTGCTGTGTTGTAATTGTTGGCCATGGCTCAGTTGCTGCTGCTCTTGGTGTAGTTGTTCAACTTCTACTGGATTTAACGCTAAGTCTGCCAGCTCGGCCACCTGATAACGTAACAATTCTAATTGTGCTTGCTGCTGTTGCAACATTTGCTGGCGTTGTATGAGCTTTTCATGGGCTGCATGCCAGCAGGCATGAGCTTGCTGCACTTGTTGTACCAAGGGTTCGTGGTGTGCAAAATGATCCAGACGTTCGCGTTGATAATGTGCCCTCATCAGTGCGTGGTGTTCATGTTGGCCATGAATCAATACCAAATGCTGGCCTAATGACTTGAGTTGTTGCACTGTAGCTGGGCGGCCATTGATATAGGCTTTTGACTTACCATCACGTTGTATAACCCGGCGGATAATGCATTGGTCATCTTGATTAAGGTCATGTCTGCATAGCCAGCTCGCTGCTGTGGTATCGGCCGGGCATTGGAAGATTGCCGTAATCTCAGCTCGTTCATGCCCGGGACGAATCCATTTGGTATCAGCACGATGCCCCAGTATCAAGCCTAACGCATCAACCAAAATCGATTTACCGGCACCAGTCTCACCGGTCAGTGCGGTCATATGATGAGCAAACTGTAATTGAGTTGTGCTGATAATAGTGAAGTGATGAATATGGCACTCGATCAGCATGATCTATCCTTGGTTATTCGGCGTGGTAGCCCAACCCAGTTTGTCGCGCAGATTGCGAAAATAATCGTGTGATTTGGGATGCAGCAGGCGTAGCGGCTTAGCTTGTTTGCTGATGATGATGCAATCGTTCTCTTTAAGCTCACAGGTGTTGTGGCCATCGAAACTGAGCTTAGGCAATACATGAGCCGGTGTGATTACAATCGCAATGGTACTGTTGGCATCGACGATCAGTGGGCGGGTATTTAGGTTATGTGGGTATTTGGGCACGATCAAGGTCACGTCCAGGTTTGGCATCACCAGTGGTCCTCCAGCCGATAATGCATAAGCCGTAGAGCCGGTGGGTGTGGAAACGATTAGTCCATCAGAGCGTTGTTGATAGACAAATAAATCGTCTACATACACCTCAAAAGCCACTAGCTGTGCAGCCTCGCCGGCAAACAGTACGATATCATTAAGGGCGTTAAAAAGTTTGCCATCGTTAATTTTGCCTGAGAGTAAGAAGCGGTGCTCTTCGATATAGTCTCCAGCCAGCAACGGCTTAAGCTCGGTTTCTAGTTGCTGAGGTAATACGTCAGTGAGAAAACCGAGTTTGCCGCGGTTTATGCCAATCACTGGTGTGTCAGTTAACGATAAAATGCGCCCGGCATGTAATAAGTTGCCGTCACCCCCTACCGCGATCACGACGTCAGATTGTTTGCCCAGTTGGTCTGTGGCAATATCACGAGCCAGGCATTGGTCTTGGGTTTGTGCTGTTGACGTTTCAATTAAAACCTCATAACCCCACTGCGGCAGAACTTTAAGTAAATGCTCTACTGTTTCTGCGACAAGTGGATTATGGTGAATTCCAACGATACCAACAGTATGAAATGCTGACATATACACCCGTTACATTACATTATGCTTGTGATTAGTATAAAAGAGTTTTACCAGACTGGCAGCAGTGAGACGTGATTCATTTAGTGTTGTATCAACCGCAAATCCCACCTAACACCGGTAACGTGATTCGTCTGTGTGCCAATACCGGTGCACAATTGCATTTGATTGAGCCATTAGGGTTTGAGCCGGATGATAAAAAGTTACGTCGTGCCGGTTTGGATTATCATGATTGGGCAAAGGTGGTCCTGCATCCTGATTTTGATCATTTTGTCACTCAAGTAGCGCCGGGCAAGGTTTGGGTCTGTGAGACCTCCGGTTTAGTGCGTTATACCGATGTGACTTATGCGCATGGCGATGCCATTGTGTTTGGTCCGGAGACTAGTGGCTTAAGTGAGACATTTTGCGCACAATTTCCGGACGATCAACGTATTCTTATCCCTATGTTAACCAGCGAGCGCAGCTTAAACTTGTCCAATTGTGTCGCTGTGGTGGCTTATGAAGCCTGGCGACAATTGGGGTTTGCGCTAGGGAAGGGTTGATTTCGTCTATCACCCGGGGTGTTGTTTTATCATCATATGCCACGATTGAGTAGAGCACTAATCGCATCTGTGATTGATTTGTCTTGGTGGAGTATTTGATACACTTGCTCTGTGATCGGCATGTCTACCTGATGCTGTTGAGCAAGCTGGTAAATCAGGCGTGCTGTTTCAATACCTTCAACCACTTGCTGTATGGTTCGTGTCGCTTCAGCAACCGACTTACCCTGGCCGAGCAGGTGCCCAAATCGCCGATTACGCGATTGGTTGTCAGAGCAGGTGAGAATTAAATCGCCTAATCCTGACAGGCCATTAATCGTTTGAGCTTGCGCACCAAGTTTGAGCCCTAGGCGGGTCATTTCAGCCAGT
>JANQIS010000100.1 GCA_028282045.1 Gammaproteobacteria bacterium | reverse complement strand
CTATAATGCGACCTGTCTGTGCTATGCCATTCGGCTAAAAGCAGCGCTGGCTATCGCAGTCTACTCGCCCTCGGCTTCGCCTCTCCCTGGCTCGCAGCGCATGATAATAAAGCAAGGATAAGCCCGTTGTTTGTCGCTTGGTGTAGTATACAGCAGAGAAAGTATGCTGCTCATGAAGGGAGGATTGCCCACTTGTATATCAACCTTCTGGGCAGAGACCGAGACGGCTTTGAGGGTAACAGAGAAAAGGCGTTAAGCCATAAGTTGGAAGCACTTGGCGAGCGATACCCTTCTATCGCTGTGATTACCTTACCGGCAGATAAATTGTTCATGTCAGTAGAGTAATTAGAAGCCAAAAAAGTTGACTCTATTGAAAACATCAAGGCATCTATCCTTTCGGCTGCCGAAAAGAATGAGTGTGATTTTTACATTAGTGAGTCGGTTAAAAGGCTTCTGTATCCAGAGAAAACAGTAGAGCAAGCAGTAGAGGTAACAGAAGAAACAGATCTAGTAGCATTAGAATTCAGGAGTGCTGAATATCAAAAGTTGGAACAATTGTTTGAAAACAGCCGGGATGCGTTAGGATATTAGAAACAAGAGTTGGCTTACAGAAAGAGAGCAACTGGCGCTGTCTTTTCATTTTGTCAAATTTGAATTAACCCATTTTATTATTGATACTTTGCAGCCTGACTCTTTCAATATGTCTTGTAAAGATGGTATTGACCGAGCCGGTGCTGCTTCGGCTTACTACAATTTAATAAAGTCCATTCAACAAGGCTCACCATTATCACGTCAAGAGTTTGAACGCGCAATACATGCAGCACCGGCCTTGGTAAAAGGTCGTGGTATGAATTACCATGCTAAGATCCTCTACAACGCCATCGATTATTACTTGCAGGCAAAGCAGGCAAGTAACGAAAAACTACCTGAGGGCGCTGAGTGGTTACTTGAATGGCGCAATGACAATATTAGACTTCAGGTTAATAAAAAAAAAACTGTACAGAGAAGTGTGAGTGAGGGCTTTCCCCCAGTGATTAATTATGATGCAAGAGCTGATAGATTAAGTGTACAGTCTTGCGAAGGTGCATTTGCTTTTTATCCAGCCCAAAGTCCGGATGCTGAGACTGTACTACAGGCTTATCCACCTGATCCGGGGCCATAATTTGATTCACTGAACACCCGGTTGTGAATAACACATTGTTGATATCGCCTTGCAAGAGTAAGATCTGATCCAGGCTGGCAATGCTTATAGGGCACTAAAATGGCGTCGCATCACTGTTCTCAAATACCGCTATGGACTGCGCTGGTGACACCGTTTACCGCAGAGGGGCAAGTGGATTTTACCTCATTGGCGCAACTGGTGCGGCGCCAGGTTGCTGCAGGTAACGGTATTTTAACTTTGGGCAGTACCGGTGAGAGCCTGGCGCTGAGTGATAAAGAGCGCTGCGACGTGCTGCGGTGTGTGATTGAACACGCCACTGAAGTACCGGTGATGGTTGGGGTAGGGGGCTTTCAGTTGCAGAGACAAATTGCCTGGTGTCAGCAAGCGGCGATGTCAGGGGCTGATGCTTTTCTTATGTTGACACCCATGTATGCCAAGCCTGGCATACATGGTCAGGTACAATGGTTTCGCCAACTAATGGACGCTGTGCAGCAGCCGTGTATGTTATATAACATTCCGGCACGCACTGGTATTTCATTACACGCACACAGTGTACAGTTGCTGAGTGAGCATCCGCGATTTTGGGCCATTAAGGATTCCAGTGCTGATCCGCTGGTTGCTCAACATTATCAGCAGATGCATCCTGGAGCAGCTCTCTATTGCGGTGATGATGCCTTAATGGCGGCTTACGCTAGGCATGGTGCGTGTGGTTGTGTTTCAGTTGCCAGTAATCTTTGGCCACAGGCTAGTAAACATTATGTGCGCCAATGCCTCAACGACAGCTTAAGTGACGATGTTGACGCGCAATGGCAGGCACGTAGCCAGGCATTGTTTGTTACCAGCAATCCTGTCCCGATCAAAGCCGCACTCAAAGCCCAGCAATTTATTGCTTTTGACTATGTAAGACCGCCACTACATAATGCCGATATGCCGGCACTGCCGGCAATATTACGACAACCTGATACCCATACAAAAAGTTGATTGGCGCTACCAACCTTGAGAAAGTGTTTTTCATAGCCGGCTAAATACTTGGCAAGCTCGATTCATACTCTGCCCTGAGATCCTGTAAATCTCGCATGGAAGTCGTTTTTCTCCACCTAAAAAATACTGATGCAAATCCTAAGCATCCACTGGTGTGTCTATGAGTGTTTATCTTAGCCACTGCTTCTATCTCCTGCATGCTAATATTATCTTTTGCAGCCAGGTCTTGGTATCGCCTCAGTTTATTACTGTCAGCATTATTCTTACACCTTGTGGCGAAACTCAGAATTAATTGCTCCACTATTTTTTTATTAACATCTTCATCCTTATCTTTGTGGGCTGTATCAGTTTGAGTCGTATCTTCAGTCTGTTGCTTTGCTTGCGGACGACATAACATCACGCTTTGATATTTTTTTGCTTCAACACGAGCATCAAGTTCTTGTAATTTTTGGTTTTCATCAAAATCTTTAAGTTCAGAGGTGGCTTCTTTTATTTCACTACAAAAACCATCCGGTCTAAATTTAAGGAATTTCATCTTTCCAACAGAGTTTATTTTTCTCTCGATAGATGAAAGTCCGCCATCCCATTTTTGTTTAAATCGAGCTAACGTGCTTCTTCTTCTTTGCAACCTGGCCCAGGCATCTGAGCCAAGAAAACGTTTACATAAAGCTCTTTTTTGGTGCATGAGCAACATTAAATCTCTAGTATCAGCACTCAATTCGGAAAATTTAGACGCTTCCTCACTCGAGGCATGATGAGGTCGCCATATTCTGATTCTTGGATTGAACATTATCTTTTCCTCCCAATCTTTTTAACTTATTCCATCTATAAAACCACTCCTGCTTATCGAAATATTTCTAAATTGATTACCTAAATATAGCATAAATTTTGTACAAAATATGTAATCTATTTGTAAGCTAATAACTGTGCCGATAACTTGGATTTGGGCAGGCTCTTGTCGTTGGTTTTGATGTGATAATTTGGAATTGTCGACATGGCGCTATATGATGATCTTGATGAGTATTGCAAATATTTGTCAAAAATTGCCCGACACGGTTAACCTTATTAAATTCTTTTAAAATATCCAGGTTGAGCATGCCGGGCTTATTATGAGTATGGTTCATGGTATTACATATCTAAGCGAGGCTCTGAAACGCTGTCTTTACTAGCACTGTTTGAGGCTGTAAATAAAAGTGCTTGTTTTTCAGTTTCCTGGGTGAGCGTTGAATTGTTTTTACCATCACCCTCTGCTTGTTCTGGCTTATCAGTCTCTTTTGAGGAACCTTCTGCGTCTGTAGATTGCCGGTTTGCTTCAAGCAATTGTTGTTTTTCTTTCACAATGCCTTCATATGCCGGACATCTTGGGTCTCCTAGGGTGATACTACCCTGAATTGATTGTTGTCTATTTTTAGTGAAATCACCCATATGTCTAACTTTTGTTACATCGGTTTTTACAGGCTTATGCATGACAAGTCTCCTTATGTTGTTGGCTTGCCCATGCAGTATAGTCTTTTTCTTTTTTCGGATTGTTATTTTTTGATGTCTTTTTTAAGCTTGATAACGATTTGCTTATCAAGACCAGTAGTCTCTGTAATCAAGGACTCATCTAAACC
>JANQIS010000046.1 GCA_028282045.1 Gammaproteobacteria bacterium | reverse complement strand
AGTGATGATAATATTGATAAATTTTAGCGACAGATAAGACACCCGGGTCCTCGGCAGGGGTGTAATCACGTGCGTTGTGTTTTTTATACCAGTCATAGATACGGCCTACAAAGGGTGAGATCAAAGTCACCTTAGCTTGGGCACAGGCCACCGCTTGGATAAACTGAAACATCAAGGTTAAATTACAATGAATGCCTTCTTGTTCCAGTTGCTCAGCGGCTTTAATACCTTCCCAAGTGGAGGCTATCTTAATTAAGATCCGCTCACGACTGATACCTTCAGCCTCATACAAAGCAATCAATTCGCGAGCTTGGTCAATGGTCGCCTGAGTATCAAAAGACAGGCGCGCATCCACTTCAGTAGACACTCGTCCCGGAATCAACTGTAGAATCTCACGGCCGAAATTCACAGCCAGCTTTAACATCGCGGCTTTAAGCACATCACCGCCTTGTGCTTTGGCCCAACGCAGTGCATCATCAATTAAATGCTGGTATTGAGGCATTTGCGCCGCTTTATAAATCAAACTTGGATTGGTGGTAGCATCTTGGGGGGCAAATTGTTTGATGGTTTCAATATCCCCAGTGTCAGCCACCACGGTGGTCATGGATTTGAGTTGTTCAAGTTTATTCATAGCAACATTGGAATTAAAAGACGGTGTGAGCAGTGTAGCAAAGTGTCGCATTGACTCCAATCGAAACCTATCCTCTCAGTGAAATTGCTAACGTAATATATAAATTGGAGTCATAGACTACACATCGTTTTACCACGATTTTCGGTGAGCAGACAAATAGCTTGCCATGGCTAACCTTTGTTATAATAGCGCCACATTAACCTTTCCGGCATAGTTATGATTTCTCGTGCGTTACGCGCCGATGGCGCGCTGGTCATCGTTGCGCTGGCCTGGGGACTGACCTTTCCACTGATTGAACTGAGTGTGCGTGACACTGATCCGGTGTGGTTCGTGAGTATTCGTATGCTGATCGCCAGCATTATATTACTACCATTTGTATACAAAAAGCTTAGCAAAGTAAGTCGTCGTGTGTGGTTGGGCGCAGTAATTTTAGGCTTTACTAATGGTGCGACTTATCTGTGCCAAACCATCGGCCTACAAACCACCACTTCTGCCATGAGTGGTTTTATTACCGGCACTAATGTGATCATGGTGCCATTGTTGTTGCCGTTTTTTCGCTTAGGGTTACCGCGGCGTATTGATTTGGTAGGGTGTTTTTTGTGTCTGATCGGCCTGTATGTCCTTAATGGCGCCAGTTGGCATCACATTGGTATCGGTGAGTTATGGACCCTCGGTGCGGCTGCATTCTATGCCTTTAGTATCGTGTTATTGCAGCGTGTTTCCAGTGACACTGAACAGGTATTGGAGCTGGCTTTTTTACAAATTGCTTTTGTGATCCCGTGGATGGTATTGGCCGCGTTGATTATGCACCATCCACTCCACCTCAATGCCACTTCATGGCTTAGTGTGGTGATCACCGCAGTACTCTCTACCAGTTTGGCCCTGGTATTACAAACCAAGTTTCAACGCGAAACCACACCCACTCACGCGGTGATTATCTTCTCGCTCGAGCCGATTTTTGCTGCCCTTCTCGGTTGGCTGATCGTCGGAGAGCCGATCACTCTCAATATTGCCGAAGGGGGCGGGCTGATTTTATTGAGCTTACTGATGGTGGAGCTATTACCGAAAATCTGGCGCCGATTTGCACCGACCTCAGCCTAACAGTGCGCCGTATAAATTGCGCGGATCATCGATTTCAGGCACCATCGCAACCGGTTGACCAATGCCATGTTGTTCACTGAGCCGGTGAATCAGCTTAAGTACACTGTAATCTTCTATGGCAAAACCAACGCCATCAAAAAAAGTAATCTCATTATCTGACTGACGTGCTACCAACTGGCCATTGACTACCTGCCACAGTTCGCCGGCAACGATTTCTAGCGCGGCTTCACCCAATAGTTGGATATCGCCTTCCACTAAGGTTTGCGGCAAATATTCTACAATCACTCGGCTGCGCATCAATATGGCCGGATCCATTTCTGTTTTGCCAGGGCAATCTCCCCCCATGCCATTGATGTGCATTCCCGGTTTTACCCAGGCATCTTCAATAATACGGGCATGCGATTTGGCTGCTGTGGCCGTGATCACAATCTCACTGGCTTGTACGGCATCCTGAGCTGAATCAGCACATGTAATTTTTGTATCCGCCATATTGGCCTGGACCCGCTGCATGGCAAGCGGATCGATATCATAAATCCAGCATTGCTCAACGGTACGCACACATTGCAGTGCATGCAGCATAAACTCAGCCTGTGCACCACAACCGATCAAACAGGCTCTGGTGGCATCTTCGCGTGCCATATACTGAGTTGCCAAAGCCATAGTCGCGGCAGTACGCAAGGCGGTGAGCACGGTCATTTCACTCAATAGCAGCGGATAGCCATACTGACACTCTGCCAGCATACCTAATGCTACCACTGTCAGCTTGCCATGCTTCGGATTACCGGGATGACCATTGACAAATTTGTAGCTGAAATATTCCGACGTGCCGGTCGGCATCAGCTCCATCACCCCGTGAGGTAAATGCATGGCATAACGTGGCGAGGTTTCAAATTGCTGCCACTGTTGAAAATCTTGCGCCAACTGCGCGATCAACTGTTGCAATAACGGCTGGATGCCGACGACTTTGACTAATTGTGCTAAATCTTTTAGCGTCACCAATCTGACCATATGATGTTTCCACTACCCGAAAACACCAGTGTATCATTCATTTTGGGCCTAGGCTTCTGCTGCAGGCTCACCATAGAAAAATGTATTCAGCCCTTTTGTTGTCAAGCCGCTAGCCCACCAGGCCATAGCTGAATTAAACCAATTACATGGATTACAACGCTCCGAATATTGAGCTTCACGAGCCTCTTGGTCACCCCAACCTGGGGGGCGACTGCCAACAACAGATACCACAATCACAGTACCTGCAGGAGTAGCACCAAAGTAAATATCATCGTCATCATCAGCGGGAGAGATCTCCACTATACTAGTACTAGTTCCACCGGCTGCTGACGCCGTGCCGGCTTCTGGATCGCCGTGACCGGACGATGAGGCTCCTGCTTTATTAATAGCTGCCTGCACTCCCTTAGCAATGGCCGTAATTTCAGTATTGCGAATGTGGATAGCCGAATCTGTTAAAATTTCATCTGCTTTAAGACCACCAAGTATCGCCGCATAGCTGCCCTCAGATAGCGGACCCGTCAATAATTCTGGCGGTAAAGAAGTCACAATCTCACTTGAGTGAGTTAACCATACCCGTGCACGCTCCACCGCTGCTGGCTAGTATCTTGATGTTAGCATGGCTTCAGCCTTGTCTACGACCACCCCCAACAGGTCAGCTAACTGATCAATTACACCCATCGCCTTAAGGTCAGCTTGCATCTTACCGCGCTGGTCTTCAGGTACTTCACCGAGCAGCCTATTAATTAGTGACAATGCCGCTTGCGCACCGACAAAGCGAAAAATCGGCGGCAAGTTCATGGCAAAAGCTGCCACCGATGAAGCGATGACTTTCAACAGTGGCACATTGCCGGCGGCGCGCGCTATAGCCGCCCCAGGCAAAACAGTCAGCACATCTAAAAACAATCCCCATGCTTCCCAAAGACGCCCTTTCTCAAGCAGATATTCAAGTGCTTTGATCACATCATCAAGGGCCCAATCCCAATAAAATGAGACGTTAACAACTGCTCCAGTGGAAGCCGAAGCAACTTCCCAGGTTGAGGCATTAGCAGGATTTGGTGCGGCACTACCGATCAACGACATTAAGGCATCTTCAGTGACAGGTACTTGTACCAAGGCATAGATGACAACACAAACGGCAGAAATGCCTCCAAAAACGCCAAGCGCTACCAGTGAGCTGGTATTTAAATGCGCAAAGCGCCCGGCAATCTGTTCCCACAAAGTAGGGAAATGTTCTCTAACATATTCAACACGTTTCTCAGCTTCAATGTTTTCTGGTTCTGCATGCGCATAAGCGCCTTTTTTAAACTTTTTACACACATCATCCATCCAACTAATCAATGCCAAATCAGATTGACCGGATTGACCACGACACTTTGTTAAACTCTCTGAGACAGCTAAAAGTGCTTTGATATTTTGTTGTTGTTTATAGACTTTCAGTACCCGCCGAGTATTCGCTGCCAATAACGTTACTACCTGATCGGCTCGCCAACTTGGATTTTCACGCCCACATAACAACCCTGTATATCGCGGGCGCCAATTACAGACTGTACTTAAGGCGGCTTGTATTGAACGCGCTACCAACGCTGTTCGTAATGCTTGGTTAAATCCATCCATACCTGCCGTTGCTCTTAAGACAGCTCTAATACCGTTTCCCGCCTCGATAAACGAAACTTCCCCGCGTGAAATTTGCCCTATCGCACTGGTATGGCTATTAATAACAT
>JANQIS010000043.1 GCA_028282045.1 Gammaproteobacteria bacterium | reverse complement strand
TCGTCTGGCAACGCGCAAAAGTAATATGGCATTACACCAGGCCAATTATGTTGCGCGGCTGTTGCATCAATATTTCCCTGAGTTAGAACTGGCCTTTGTTGAGTGTTCTACAAAGGGTGATGAGATTCAAGATCGCCCACTATCTGAAGTAGGCGGTAAGGCTTTGTTTGTTAAAAGTCTGGAGCGTAGGCTATTTGCCGGTGAGGCTGATATTGCTGTGCATTGCTTAAAGGATGTGCCGTCATTTTTGCATGATGAACTGTTTGAGTTAAGTTGCTTTTTAACGCGTGGCTCGCCTTTCGATGCTTTGATCGCTCCGGATTATCAGGGCTTGGCAGACTTACCCAAAGGTGCCTGTGTGGGTACCAGCAGTCCGCGGCGTCAGGCCATGTTATTGCACCAGCGTTCTGATTTAACAGTTGAGATGTTACGTGGTAATGTCGAGACCCGTCTGCGTAAGTTATCTGAAGGGTTATATGATGCCATTATCCTGGCTGAGTGTGGTTTGCAGCGTTTAGGATTAACCGAGCATATCACGCAAGTACTGTCACCGGAGCAATTCTTGCCCGCAGTAGGCCAGGGTATTATTTGTATTGAAATTATGAAAGATCGCGATGATTTACGCCAGTTATTAGCACAGCTCGACCACTGGCCTACCCGCCAGTGTGCCTTGGCAGAGCGAGCCTTATGTCAGACACTCAATGGTGACTGTCATTCACCGATTGGTAGTTATGCCACACTAACGGGCAAAGTGATTACCTTGCAAGGTGCAGTAGGCAGTCTGGATGGTGAGACGTTGATTACCCATCAAGCCAACGGCCATGATCCACTTGCTTTAGGGCAAGAAGTTGGTCGAGCCTTGCTGGCTAAGGGCGCTGATAAATTATTATGAACATTTTGATTGCCCGGCCACAGCCAGAAGCGGCGGCTTTAGCGGCCCGGCTTAACGCACAAGGCCATGACTGCTTTGTGTGGCCGGCACTGCAATTTTCTGCTGCGCGAGATCTCGCACCACAACAGGCTTTTATAACACAGTCTACTCCAGAGGATATTGTTATTGTCACCAGCCAGCAGGTATTGCGTTATGCCAATGACAAACTGTTAAGCACGCTCAAACAACGCTGCTGTTTTGCCATTGGCCAAAGTAGTGCACAGGCGTTGCAAGCTATGGGTGCCTCTCAAGTAGTGTATCCAAACAAGCCAGGTAGTGAAGGTTTGCTGGCTTTACCGGCGTTGCAGCAACATACCGGCCGGACAGTATGGTTGCTGCGTGCTCAAGCAGGGCGTGAGCTATTGATTAAAACGCTGCGCCAACAAGGCAAAACAGTGCATCCGGTGTGTTGCTATCAACGTGATTTTAACACCGCTGACCAGGAGGCGCTGATAAGCTATCTGCAACAACCGGTGGATATCGTTATTGCCACCAGCGTTAGTGTGCTACAAAGCCTCAAGCAGGCGACAGCCCGGCAATCCGGTGCTTTGTGGCCAGCAGTGGCGGTTACCGTGATTGGTGAAACAATGCTACACTACGCCAATAAACTGGGTTGTCTGCCGATAGTCTTACCACAAGTAGATAACGACTATCTGGCACAATGGGTGGAGCAATATCATCATGAGCACAAGCAGTGAGCAAAAGCCAGTGAAATTCCCGAAACTGTGGGGTTTGCGCCTACTGGTAACATTGACCTTGGTTTTGGCTTTAGCCGCTTGCGCGGGCAGTGGGTTTTTGTTGTATCAATTTTGGTTACAGCACACCCGCAAACCGGTGCAACAACAGGCTAGTGCGCTGGATCACTCCATGGTCGATGCGCTACAACAGCAATGGCATCATGCACACCAACAACTACAACAATCATTAGCCGCTTTAAAAACTCAGCAGGCAGTTTTAAATAAAGAGCGTTTGCCGCGCACGACGTTACAGACACTCAATTTGCTGGCAGTGAAAGCTGCGATAACCGTAGCACAGACTTTACTGGCAGCACGCCAATCACCGCAATTGATTAGTCAGGCGGTTGATCAGGCGATTAATAATCTGCCGGTAATGGGCGGACACAGTGAAGTACTACGCCAGCGCCTGGCACGTATTAACGCGCAATTGTTAGCTTTACCCGCATTGCAAACGCATCAGGTGTTGGCGCAGTTGGACCATTACTATGATGAGCTGGCGCAACTACAATTTGTCCAGCCAGTCAGTCAACCTGTTGAGCATACTCAGCAGCACTGGGATTGGCGTCACCCAAAACAAGCTGCACAGCAAGCCTGGCATTGGGTTAAATCAGTGGTGGTGATTGATAAAGGCACGGCTATTGGTCAGCGCTTGTTAGGCCAGGCAACACGGCTCAATGCACTTGCCCTGCTGAATTT
>JANQIS010000180.1 GCA_028282045.1 Gammaproteobacteria bacterium | reverse complement strand
ATGTTCACCAACAGAGGCACAATACAGATTTAGCCTGGAGTTGGCAGGTACGCACTACCTTGGCACTGAACGTGGACTATGAAAACAGCAAAGCGCTATTAAACACTTATGATGAGGTGATTATGGCGCAGCATAGCATCAGCAACATGATTGATGCACTTACTCTGCCGGAGAATGTCAGCGTCGGGTATTATCCGGTTTAACCCAAATTAATAAATAGTCCGGTAAATGCTTATAGAGGTGGCGGCCCCATTCGTGTCAAAACTTACGCTTCAAAATCCTGACTGGATGCAGATATTTTTCATAATTTGAGCCACAGGCATGATTTCTTTAATGCGACTGACACCTGTTCCTACAAAAACTCCAGCCACATCGAAATCATTGCATAACGCAGCTTCAGCATAAGCTGCTTTTTCAGCTCTGGTTATCTTATCAAACATATCATTTTGTTGGTGCCATTTTTGATAAAAAGAATTTCTTAGTGCTCTTCCTGTATATGGCTGAGGCCAATTATATCCGCGCGCATAGTCAAACACACGTGTTCTGACAGTTTCTTCACTACAGGCTTCTATAATACGTTGTTTTTGCTCGCTAGTTGCCTCTGATTCTTCAGCGGCATAAAATCGGGTTCCCATCAAAACCCCTTGCGCCCCTAAAGCAAGCACCTTTTGAACGTCATGGCCATCAACCAAACCACCGGCAGCCACAACAGGCATCTGGCCTCCAATGGCATTTAACACGGCTGGCAATAATGATAATAGCGGTTCAGTTAACCCGTGCCCACCCGCTTCTGTTCCTTGTGCTACAATGATATCTGCCCCTTGTTTTTTAGATTCGATGGCTTGTTCTACAGTTTGTACCTGGCAAATGAGCGGCACATTTTCTTTTTTTATACTATCAACAAATGGTGAAATATCACCAAAAGACAGCATAATCGCCCTAGGACGATAACGCAAAGATAGCGCTAACACTTCGGGGAATTGGTGTAAGCGCCAGGTAATAAAACCAATACCAAATTTTCCCTGCTGAGCCTTGTCAAGCTGCTGTTTAATCCAGGTTTTGTCGCAATACCCACCACCAATCAAGCCTAAGCCACCGGCCTGGGTAACAGAGCATGCTAGCCTGGCTCCTGCAATCACGCCCATTGGCGCAGAGATAATTGGATATTTAATTCCCAGTATTGCGGTCAAATTTGACATAGTTATTGCCCTTCATGTGATGAGACTTATTGTCATTGTGACACAGTATCTTAAATACCTAATAGAACAAACCATACCAACAAAGCCCTCCACTTCCAAAACAGGCCCTTTGCACACACCCTCTTAACTGCAACAATTTTACTATATATTTTTACATAATTTTAATAAGCGTTTGAGATAATAATTGAAAAATAAAGGAATATTTTAACCTGGTGATATAGAGCTTACCCTGTCAGGTTTTAGGGTTGTATTTCATGCAAGCGTATCATCCTGACACGAGTAAGAGAAATAGCACTTATTCTGGTTAGTTGTAATAACAAGGAACAGTAATGAAGAATAATCATTTGAAGATGGCGTGGCTTACGAAATCTCTACTAGAACATCACATGGAATCATTATCCTCAGAGGGAATGGGCAGGAAAACCCCAGTAAACAGTGAAATAGCGAAATTTACACAAAAAATAAAAACCGCCAAAACTCAGAAAAAGGCTAATCAAATTGTCGATCAATTGTTTCTCGATTCGCCTGAAACAGCGCCCTCTATAGTAATCTATGCTTTAAAACGTTTAAACGCAGAAAAACCAATTCTTTCAGATGATGTAGCATATCGTCTACGCACGTATGACAAAGAGGCACAAGATTTAGAGATTATAAAAGAATTGCAAAGTATGCCAAATGATACTTTGGAGTTAATAAGAGATCTATCACGCTTGTATAAAGCAGTATTAAGTGGGCAAAAAGAGGTAGAGCAAGCAAAGCGAATGGGTGGACAAGGAGTAGCCTCGGTGCTATGTGGAACCCTTAGTACTTTAAACCCTAAAGCAAGCGACCTGATTGCTGCTGGAAAAGAAATAGAAGAGATAAGCAAAGTTGTGATGAAAATATTATCGAATCATCCAAGTAATCCAGTTCTGCCTTTGACTTCGGTTCAATCGCAAATTAAAGATATGCAGTCATTTAAACTTGATGAGCTTGTAACTTTAGGAGAACAACTTTTCGCCAGTTTAAACTTAGACAAAGAGCACACAACAAGTCCAACACATTCAGTCGTTATAAAAAATCTGCGATCAGAATTCAAAAAACAGTCTTCCATAATACTTAATAGCCGAAAACCCGAGAAAGAAAAAGAAGCCTTAAATGAGGTAATGAATATTATCACTACACTGAAAAATTTCCAATCTTATATCACGACATTGAACAGGAAAGGCCATCAGGTTGATGGGGGTTTTGCTAACGGTCAAGAGCATTCTATGTCAACAAATCCTGCCACACAACGACCTGCTTCACCTCCGCCTATACCGGCACATCGACCCTCTCCTGTGCCGCCGGAACGTACTACTTCAAAAAGCAGCCCAACTGACGCCAAACCTGCACAGGCAAAGCAATCTCCCCCCCTTTTGCTGCCACGCACAGGTGCTATTGCAAAGCCCAGCCCGGCTGATGCTAAACCTGCACAGGCAAAGCAATCTCCTCCTCCTTTGCCGCCACGGCCAGGTATTACTGCAGGGCGCAGCCCAACTGACGCCAAACCTGTACCAGCACCTCGATCTGCTCCCCCCCCTGCTGTGCCACCACGTCCAGGTGCTACTGCAAAGCCCAGCCCAACTGATGCTCAAGTAACCTCTTCTACCCCATTTTTAGAAGAGGCAGGCCGCACCGATGATGCAAAGCCGAAAAAACACCTCGCTGGAGCTGTAAAGGTCATGTTATGATGCCCAAAAGTATACCAATACCATCACCCTTAAGGCTGATGTAAGAGACTTGTGGCATAGTGCCCTAAACGCTAATAGAACAAACTATGCCACAAAAACTGGCTCATCACCAAAAACGGCATCATAGCAATAATACTATCTAAGCGATCCAGCACACCACCGTGACCAGGTAGAATACTGCCACTGTCTTTGATGTTGTTCATGCGCTTGAGCAAACTTTCAAACAGATCACCAAACACGCTTATCACTACCAGCAGCAGTGTGGTAATAAACCAAGCCAAATAGGCCACCGGATGTTGTACGTTCATAAAGATCACTACTGCCATTCCGGCAATGATTGATACCACTAACTGGCCGCAGAATCCTTCAATGGTTTTTTTCGGGCTAATATTTTGCGCCAGCGGTGAGCGGCCCAATTTGCGCCCGATAAAGTAAGCACCTGAATCACCAATCGACACCACCAAAATACCGTAAAACAATACCAACGGCATAGTCATTTGCATTTTCACGAAAAAGGCCCAGCTACTTGCTAGTAATATGATGCCTAACGGTAATAAAGTTTTGGGCGACTGTAATAGAGGAAACGGTCTTTTGTATCGTGCAACAATAATAACCAAAGCAATCAGCCCTAACCAAATCAGCACCAAGACCACCGACAAATACCACCAGATATAATAAGCGCCCCACCCGACTAACCATAACACTATCAGGTAACTAATACGTATCGCCCAATGACGATACTGACACAGGGCCAGCCACTCAACAGCCGCTGTACTAATAAACAATGCAGCAACCATACCAGCCAACCAAATCGGTGCATAAAAAATAACGGCAATGGTTAGTAACCCGAGGGTCAATCCTGTGACAATTCTCTGCAGCATTAAATTCCATCCGTTTGTAGTTGTTCTGAAGTTTTCCCAAAACGCCGTTCGCGCCCGGCAAACCAATCCAAAGCCTCCTGAAATGCTGTAGTATCAAATGCAGGGAAATACGTTGGGGTAAAGTACAACTCTGCATATGCCAGTTGCCATAACAAGTAATTACTAATGCGTTGTTCTCCACCGGTGCGGATAAATAGATCTACTGCCGGCCAGTCTGGCAGTGTTAAGTGCTGTTCAATGTGTTCAGGCGTGATCGCTTCAGCAGTCAACTTGCCCTGCGCCACCTGGGCCGCAAGAATGCGTGCTGCTTGTGTTATCTCCCAATGAGCACCATAATTAAACGCCACATTCAGATGCAATCCTTTATTTTGTGCCGTAAGTTGTTCTGCCTGCGCCATAGCATTACACATTGTATCAGATAATACTGAGCGCTCGCCGATAAAACGCAGCCGCACTTGGTTTTCATGCAATGAGGCAACTTCTTTGCTTAGCGTTGTCATCATCAATGACATAATGGCACTCACTTCACTGCGCGGTCGGCGCCAGTTCTCGCTACTAAAAGCATAGAGCGTTAATGCCTGCACCCCAACTTTGGCTGAGTGACTCACTAAATCACGAATACGCGCAATTGCTGCTTTATGACCGGCAGTACGAGGCAACAAGCGCTGTTTAGCCCAACGCCCATTTCCATCCATAATCACCGCAATATGCTGAGGAATTGCTACCATAAATTAAGTTGCCATTAGATCCTTTTCTTTATGCGCTAAGACCTTATCAACCTCACCCACAAAGCGATCAGTTAATTTTTGCGCCTGATCTTCGGCTTGATGTGCTTCATCTTCAGAAATACCTTTATCTTTGAGCATTGTTTTAAATTGTGTAATAGTATCGCGGCGAATATTACGGATGGAAACACGGCTATTTTCCGCTTCGGCCTTTACCACTTTCACCAGGTCACGGCGACGCTCTTGCGTCAGTGGCGGCATTGGTATGCGAATCACCATACCGGCAGTTGCCGGGTTCAAGCCCAGATCAGAGTTCATAATGGCTTTTTCAACCGGCACCACCATCGTTTTCTCCCAAGGGGTCAGGCTTAAAGTGCGAGAATCTTCAACCGTAATATTGGCTACCTGGTTCAACGGTACTTCACTGCCATAATAATCCACAGTAATATGGTCCAAAATACTGGGATGAGCACGCCCAGTTCTTACTTTAGCTAACTCATTGCGCAATACATCAACGCTTTTTTGCATACGCTGCTGCGCATCTTTTAGAATCTCATCAATCATCGTTATCACCTTTCCATACCAATGTGCCTTCATTGGCACCTAACAAGATGTCACGCAAAGCATTGGGCTTGAAGACATCAAAAACGCGAATCGGCACATTATAGTCTCTACATTGGCAAAAAGCAGCTAAATCCATCACGGCCAATTCTTCACCTAATGCCTGGGCAAAAGTGATCTGTTCATAACGCTTAGCGTCAGGATATTTTTTTGGATCTTTGGCATAAACACCATCAACCTTAGTCGCCTTAAGCAATACATCAGCGTTGACTTCTACTGCCCGTAAACTAGCCGCAGAGTCTGTGGTCACAAATGGATTGCCTGTACCACCCGTAAAAATCACCACTCGCCCTGCTTCCAAATTGGCAATGGCACGACGATAGTCAAAAGCATCGGCCACACCCTGCACTGCTACTGCTGAATACAGTTTGGTTTTGCAGCCCTTTACATTAAGTGCATCACTGAGCGCTAAACCATTCAACAAGGTGGCCAGCATACCCATCTGGTCTGCGGTGGTACGTGTGATCATTTGATTGGATAACGTGGCACCGCGCAGGAAATTACCACCACCCACAACAATGCCGATTTCAATACCGCGCTCTAATGCCACTTGAATCTGCTCTGCCACATTAAGTAGACGCGCCTGGTCAAGACCACGACCACCAGCATCTGCAAACGACTCACCACTGAGCTTTAATAAAAACCGTTTTGGTTTGGACATGTGACTACCTTCCGGAGAAAATCGGCGTTATTGTGCCACAAACAATGGTGCAGACCAAGTCAGTAAAGTGTCTCATCAGGGTTACTTTAACTTAATTCACGTAGTAGACGTAAAATATCCTGTACATGGCTGACTGGATACACTTTCATACGTGCAGGTGATTGCTTGGGTGCGTTGGCCTTAGGGACAATCGCATGATGAAAACCATGCTTAGCTGCTTCCGTCATGCGTTCAACACCATTACTGATCGGGCGTACTTCACCTGAAAGCCCCACCTCACCAAAGGCAATTAAATCAGCCGGCACGGGCTTGTTTTTTAAGCTGGAGAGTATCGCCATAATAATCGCCAGGTCAGCGCTGGTTTCAGTGACCTTCACCCCACCGACCACATTGACAAACACACCCTGCTGACCAACCTGTACACCGGCATGGCGATTTAATACCGCCAACAACATCACCAGGCGCTGATTATCAAACCCCACGGTCACACGACGTGGTTGACCGTATTGGTTATCATCCACCAGGGCCTGCACCTCAACCAATAATGGCCGGCTACCTTCCCAAACGATCATCACCACACTACCGGATTGTGCCGTGCCTTCACGCGATAAAAAAATTGCTGAAGGCTTGGTGACTTCCTTCATTCCTTTATCAGTCATGGCGAACACACCCAACTCATTAATAGCACCGAAACGGTTTTTCAGTGCGCGCATCAGACGGTAACGCCCATCGCGCTCTCCCTCCAGATAGACCACTGCATCGACAATATGCTCCAGCACACGCGGCCCGGCAACTTCCCCTGACTTGGTCACGTGACCCACCAACAAAATAGCGGTATTAGTTTGTTTGGCTAAACGTGTCAGCACCGCGGCACATTCACGCACCTGTGATACACCACCTGGTGCACCAGAAATATCTGCCATCAGCATGGTTTGGATTGAGTCAACTACCATAACACTTGGTTTTACCTCGCGCGCTACCTGGCTAATGCGCTCGACATCGGTTTGGGTAAATAGTTGCATTTTATCTGCCGGCAAACCCATACGATGCGCTCGCAGCGCTACTTGTTCTGCTGACTCTTCACCGGTGACATACAGTACTGGTTGATGCTCTGACATCATAGCCAATACTTGTAGCAAGATAGAGGATTTACCAATGCCCGGATCACCACCGAGTAAAATGACCGAGCCGGGCACCAGGCCACCACCGAGTACCCGATCCAACTCTTGCATACCAGTGGTGATACGAGGCACTTCAGCTAAACTCACTTCATGCAGCACCTGCAGTTGACTTTGTTCCCCAGCATAACCTAACCCATTGGCTGCACTACGCCCTGAAGCAACCACCACCTCGCTCAATGTGTTCCAAGCACCACAATCAGTGCACTGCCCCTGCCATTTAAGAAAATCTGCACCGCAATCGTTACAGACATATTGGATTTTACGCTTCGCCATGCTTTAACCTGATTAAATTTGCTATTTAAGCATAACCCACTATAACTGCATAGATACGTTATTTTGTATGTTGAAACAAACAACCGAGGGAGGTATTGAAATGGCTAAAAAGAAAAATTTTTTAGACTGGATTGCATTTGTACTGATTTTAATCGGTGCGCTGAACTGGGGACTGGTCGGCTTTTTCCACTTTGACCTGGTGGTGGCAATCTTCGGTAGTATGAGCACAGCTACCCGCATCGTTTATGCCATCGTAGGAGTGGCTGGTGTGTATGCCATTATCCGCGCATTGTGCTGCTGTGGTAAATGTCCGGTTAAAAGCGGTAAAAAGTAACTAACATGGCCTATCAGACGCGTGAGCTCATCACGCGTCTATATGCTGTTGATAAACCCGCTCTGAAACGCTGGTTAAAAGATCGTAAACGCTGCGGCCTGCTTGTTGGGCAACTTGCTCCAGAGGCAAGCCATCGCCCCATAAAGTGACCCATTCACCAACATTCACTCGATCAAATGCAGATATATCAATAATCATGCTATCCATACTGGTACAGCCAAGCACCGGAGCTAAACGTCCTTGCAGTAATACTGACGCTCCCTGAGCGTATTGTGGATAAGCATCGGCGTAACCTAAAGTGATAATGGCCACCTCAGTCGATTGCTGTGCTTGCCAGGTGCCTCCATATCCTACAGTCATGCCAGGTGTTAAATGATGACATGCCATCACACGCCCTTGTAACGTCATAACTGGCTTTAAGGCAACATTACAGTCTGTCACGCCAGGGTTGACACCATAGAGCATCATTCCAGGGCGTACAATACCATCCTGTGGCACCAGTTGGTTAATAATAGCGGCTGAGTTACACCAGCTTGCCATAAGTTTGGCAATACGCACCCGATCAAAGCAGGCTAATTGTTGCCGGTTCATCACATGCTTGGCTTCATCCGCACAGGCAAAGTGTGACACCTGTGCATGCACCACTATATTAGGGATGCTACATAAATCGGCGTAGGATTGGATTACTTGCGCGGGTTCAAAACCAAAACGGTTCATACCGGTATTGATCTTCAGCCAAACATGTAATGGCTTAGCTGGTGGATATTGGCGCAACAATTTGATTTGATGGCGCTGATGCACAAATACTTGGAAGTTGTGTTGATAAATACACCGTAAGTCTTCACGATCAAAAAATCCTAACATCAACACCACTGGCTGAACTAAATCCAGCATCGATAATGCCTGAGCCTCGGCGATAGTGGCCACACCAAAGTAATCCACATCGATTAAAGCCCGGCAAACACGTTCTGCACCATGATGGTAGGCATCGGCTTTCACCACAGCTAACACCTCACTGTGTGGCATCAATTGCCGCACTACTTGCGCATTATGACGCAAAGCATTAAGGTCAATCAGGGCACGCGCTCTCATCGGCTTAGATCGTCCCTGGATAAAATGACCCAGCAATTTTGATCCTCTTTTAAGCAAAGTGGATTTGAGTAACTGTGCTTGAAGAGCGGCAATGGTTCCCAGGCAATAACAGGTGAAGTGAAAACGCTGTGGGGATCAAAATCAAGCAACATGATGAAATATCCAGATTAAATACGTTCAGGTGCAAAATCATCAAAACGACAGAACTGGCCTTGAAAAGTCAGACGAATTTCGCCTATCGGCCCGTTGCGATGTTTGCGCACCAAAATTTCAGCAATACCTTTATCATCAGTATTAGGATGGTACACTTCATCACGATAGACAAACATAATCACATCGGCATCTTGCTCAATCCCGCCCGATTCACGCAAATCTGACATCATCGGGCGTTTATCGGTACGCTCTTCACACTTACGACTAAGCTGGGACAAGGCCACTACCGGCACATTGAGTTCTTTGGCAATGGCTTTTAACGAACGGGAAATTTCCGCTACCTCGTTAGTACGGTTTTCCGCACCACCTGGAATTTGCATTAATTGTAAATAATCCACCACAATCAGACTCAAGCCACCATGCTCACGTGCCAAGCGCCGAGCACGCATACGCATTTCAGAAGGGCTTAACGCCGCCGCATCATCAACAAACATATTCATACGCTCAGTTACCAATGACATAGCAGAGAATAGCTTGCTCCAATCATGATCTCCCAACTGACCACTACGCAGTGATGTCTGATCGACACGGCTCAACGATGACAAAACCCGCAACATAATTGCATCGTTGGGCATTTCCATACTAAATACCAATACCGGTTTGTCAGCGTCCATCGCCACATTCTCAGCGATATTCATAGCAAACGTGGTTTTACCCATTGAAGGACGTCCGGCAATAATTAGCAAATCTGCCGGCTGCAGACCTGATGTAAGTTGATCTAAATCTTGATAATGTGTTCTTAAACCCGTAATACCGCCTTGAGTTTGCATCAATGCGTCCAATTTATCCATCAGGCCAGGTACCATACCCTTAACTGATTGAGGCCCTTGCAAACCATGAATACCCTGTTCAGCAATAGCAAATACTTGTTGTTCAGCTTTATCAAGTATTTCGTTAGATTTAAGCCCTTCAGGATGGTACACCTTATCAGCCAGGTCATGAGATAGTTGCAATAATTGACGCATCACTGAGCGTTCACGCACGATATCAGCATAAGCACTGATATTGGCAGCACTAGGGGTATTCTTGGCCAGCTCACCCAAATAGGCTAAACCACCAGCTTGCTCCAATGAGCCCTCACGCTCCAGAGCGTCACACACGGTAACGACATCAAAAGGTTTATTGGCTTCAGCCAGGCGGGTAATTTCAATAAAAATAGTTCGATGACGCTCTTGATAAAAATCAACGATCCCAACCCGCGAGGTAGCACGATCCCAGGCCTCATTATCAATCATCAGGCCGCCCAATACCGATTGCTCAGCCTCAACTGAGTGTGGTGGCACTTTAAGTTGGTTAAGTTCTTCAGCGGAAAAACGTGTAGGTTGTCGGACTGCTGCTTCCATTAGAATATATGCGCTAATAAGTGATGGTATTTATGTAGATTACTAAAAAAAACTAAGCCTGTCTCTGACAGGCTGCGTCTAACATTTATCCAGAAAATAAAAGCATCACACGCTGCTCTCTCCCGTGATCAAACTGAAACAACGGCAGGAAGAGTGAAATAGGTTATAAATTAATACATTACTTCGCAGCGACAACTTTAACGTTTGCAGTCACATCCACATCAGTGTGCAAATGGATAGCCACATCAAATTCGCCGATTTCACGAATCACACCTTCTGGCATACGGACTTGATGTTTGCCTACGTTCACACCTTTAGCACTAATGTGATCAGCAATATCACGTGTACCGATAGAGCCGAACAATTTACCACCTTCACCAGCCTTGGCTTCAATCATAATTTCCAACGCCTCAATTTTCTCAGCCTGGTTCTGTGCCTTAGCTAAACGCTCAGCTTCTTGCTTTTCAAATTCAGCACGTTGAGCTTCAAACTCAGCCAAGTTGGTTTTAGTTGCCATTAAAGCCTTGCCTTGTGGAATCAAGTAATTACGAGCGAAACCAGGCTTGACATTAACACATTCTCCCAACGACCCAAGATTGCGAATCTTTTCTTTTAAAATAACTTGCATAATGAACTTCTCCTGATAATTATTCGTGACGGTCACTGTAAGGCAATAGGCCCATGTAGCGTGCACGCTTAATGGCAGTTGAAAGCTGGCGCTGATATTTAGCACTGGTACCGGTCACACGACTAGGGACGATTTTACCAGACTCTGTAATATAGCCTTTAAGCAAGTTAATATCTTTGTAATCAATCTTCACTTCATTTTGAGAAAATTTACACGCTTTTCTACGACGATTCTGTGCCATTATACCCTTCCTTACGCTGTTGTTTCTTTTTCTTTATTGCCGGCTACCATGACAGAAGGTTCAGTCACAGCTTCGTCATGGGCAATGATTAAATCACGCAAAACCGCATCATTAAAACGAAACGCATCTTTAAGTTCAAATAAGGCCTCATTATCAATCTCGACATTCATCAAGATATAATGTGCTTTGTGGAGTTTGTTAATAGGATAAGCCAGTGCACGACGGCCCCAATCCTCAAAACGGTGAATTTTACCTTTAGCTTCAATAATTTTGTTATAACGCTCAACCATCGTTGGGACTTGATCGCTACGATCAGGGTGAATCATCACCATAATTTCATAATGCTTCATGGTTTCTCCTTATGGATTATCTGGTTTTGATAAGCTGCCCTATGCAGCAAGGAAGCGCGGCGATATTACTCGATTTTATGGCATAAGGCAAGAAATTGTATCGAAACAAACTGTTAAACACGATACAAACACGTATTTTTACCATGAGTACCCCGCTAAAAAATATTTTGTTTTAAATCTAATGAGTTAGCTAAATAATCTGTTATTTTCACATAGTGGCCTTGCTCACAAAAACAGAATGACTGACTCACAAGGATTTGATTTTATTAGATTTTTTATCTGACGGGAATGAAAGCCTGTATTTAAGGTATCTCCAGTATTTTTACGAATATTCATTTAATTTAATTACGTTAAGGTTTCCTTAAGTTATACAACCAACGGAGGTAATTAACATGTATAGCGAAATAAAACTAAATCTTTCTTCAGCTAACCGGGCAATAAGATCTGTTGCTGACTGTTTCATACCAGACAACCCCACAGAAAGCGACCTGGAATCTAGAGCACCTGAAGCAAAAGGAATTTTGGATTTTTTTACACACAATAAAATAACTAAGGAAGAGGAAGCGAACTGTTTAGTGGCTGCGTTATGCGATTTGTCTTTTGATGAACGAGATAGATTAATGGTAGGAACCCGACGAGTGCTTGATTTATTGTGGTCTCTTAAAAATGAAATGGGGCAGGATAGGGTTAAGATTCTGTTTAAATTTCACGGTTTATCAGTGAGGTTCAGTGACGCCATAATCAAGATGCGGCAAACCCATCTTGAAGACATGGTAATTAAGCCTCTGCAGCAACTAGCAACAGAACATCCTGACGCGCAACCAGCTATTAAAAGTTTGCTGAACAAAATAGAAAGGGTGAAGAAGGGGCTAGTAGAGGCAGATCGATTTCCTTGGACAGCGATGGAACATTTTTCTAGAGATATTAAGGAATTGAGCAAAGCTGCAACACAGCAAGACACTTCGACACATAATCTCGTCACCACTATTAAGAGCATGAAGAAGAAGTGGGGGCTCAAACGGCAAGAAAATACTTTTGTCAAAGAGGTTGTACAATTTTTTAAGGATTTATTTCACATTGCAAACGCAAAATCGCAGAAAACGACAGTACCATTTTGCCGTTTCTCTATGGAGGAGTCATTTAGCTCAATTCCTTCTTCCGGCATCTGCGCGGCATGTTAGCGTAATTGTATTGACTTAATAAATTGTTTGTGAGGGGTTATCCCCGCCACCAGTAAATCCATCTAACCCAACAGGGAGCACTCGCTCCCTGTAACCATAACAGATATAAACAAAACTTATTTTACATATAGACAGGAGGTTTATCATATGCACTCACCTTTAACAAAGAACCCACAAAAACAAACCATGAGCGATATTGAAAGCGCACAAGAAGCTCTCCCAGAGATACCAGGAGCTGCACAACAAACCAGTTCAAATGAATTAGAGGAACCAGATGCGTCGCAAGCTGAAGTTGTGCGCAACAGTAAGCGCAAACACCTAAGGCTAAAGAAGGAGCAAATTGGTTTACCTGAGAGCATCGATCCATCTTTAAATAACTGGACAAAAAAACCGGTCGACGAGTTGAATAAAATATTCGTTCATAGCCATAAAATAGAACCTTATATTGAAAAAGTAAGTCGTGAGGAATCTCTTTCTGATGAAGAAATACAACACATCATGCAGCTTTACAAAGTATCAACGCAAGAAGCTCGCAATTATAAGCCCACAGATAATGAAAAAATGGATTTTAGCCGATTTACAGACAACATTCTCCGGTTTATATCTAAAAATAAAGCCCTTGCAGTTAACTTCTTTAAGCAATTTATCTTACCTTTTAGCGAAGAATTTCAACAATCTCTTTTATCCAGCCTACCGCGAAAGAAATATCACTGTGCTCAGAGGTTAGTGAAAGCTTTTATAAGTGGTTTTGACTCATCTTTTATGAGGGAAGTAATGCAAGACCCTTCTGCAACTTTAACAACTGCTAGCATACTTTTCTTTAAAGATTACTTAGATGAGTTGGATGCAACTGTAGTACAGGAATATCTGGAGAGACTAAGAACAAGAGATTTGTCATTGCAAGACTGTGCACTCATTAGGAACGCATTACTGCCTAGCATAGTAAAGAGTCAACATAGCAGTGATATTTCTATAGTTGATGCTTGTCTGGGCCTTTTAGACCCTCGAGCAAAAATAGAAAAGCCTCCTGAAGCACCTTGTTTAGATATGTCTATTTTATCTTTAAGTAGACCCATTTCGGATTTACCAAATGGGCACGTGTTTTTCACTCTGCTTTTGCGCAATGCCCTTAGCCAGGATGAGATCCAAAAAGTAGTTCCAACCGACCCAGAAAAACACGAAGCTTTTATAGCTAAGCTACTTAACTACCTGACAGGTTTAACGAAAACTTTAAGTGAAAATCCAGTGATTCAAAATTGGTCGCTATGGATAATGTTGGACTACCTATCCAACTTCCTCTCAATAAAATCAAAGCTTCTTGATGACAAAAGAAAAGGCATACAACTTGTTATTTTACAACAATCAGGTATCGATATAGAACAGGGAGACCCTATAAGTTTTTATCTTGATTTGTACAAAGGAATGCAAGATGAATACCAAACATTGAAAAGAAAAGAAATAGAAGAATTGCAAGAAAAAGAAAAGCCATTGCCATCGCCTGAAAAACTTCTACTGACTGGCATGAAAAAAGTCGCTACAGCAACTCTACATTTTACTATGATGGTTTATGCCAATAATAGAGTTAGTACAAATAACCCGTATGACTTATATAAACAATATCAACAAGCAGCAAAGGAATATATTAATGTATATCCACTGCCAGACCCTTGTTCCTTTGAAGCTATAGAAGCATATTGTCGCACATGGGTCCAATATCAAGGAGAAAGCCTATCAAAGCGAATAGAGAATAGGACTATTCAACAAATGGCTCCAACTCACCTCTTTTATGCTTTTTGCGGCAAAGTGCCTCTAAGGAAGAAGTACTTTGACCACGATCTGTATCAACTTGCAAATGATGTTACAAGTATCGAAGAAGAAAAAAACTTTACTACCTTACTGGCACAAATAGCGGGAAGTGCAAGCTTCAATAGCGCACACAGTCTATTGGTGAGAAAACTTATTCCAAAAAGCTCGATTTTGAATGCGCTGGCACCGGCTCTCTGTTTAGTTAGTGACAATTTAGCAGCCTGGCTCTGTCCTCAGCTACCAGGATTAGGGAATGCTGTACATAATTACTCTACTGTAGCTATTGATGATGACTTTTTCGGTGATGAATTTTCTGATGATGAACCACCTATCAATGAACGCCCGGCTCCTAGTTGTGGTTCTACTGACGTGCTTAGCTTGCTATCAATGCCAGTTGACATGCAACGTGCTGTGGGAAGTATAAACCTTTACATGACACTCTGTGATGCTCCTCTAGGCTTTGACAAAGAGGTATACCAACAAAATCAACAAGCAGCAATTGACTATATTCAGGAGCATCAATCAGCGTTTGACTCTGTTGAAGCTATAAAAGAGTGCATATTAGCCTGGCCTGAACAAGGAGAATCGCTAAAAATAGATGATCGCACTCGTCCCATAGTAGTAAATCAACTTTGCTTTGATCTTGCTGTGATAAATCCTGCCCTAGCAGAGCCAGAGAATTTTAATCGCTTACTTGAAGGTGTAGAAAGAATTGCAAATACCCTAACAGTACAAAATGCTATAATTTTTTATCTTAATTTATCTCAAGAATCACAACAGTTAGCTCTTGAAAATACAGCTCAACAAACTCAATCACAACCGTTCGTACCTGGCACTACCGCTCCAGCGGCTACTGAAAGTGCACAAGAAGTTCCTACACCTACACCAGCGATTACTACTGATGTGCATGGGGCCTCAGCAGTTACACAAGATGCGAATAGTCACGAAGCTCATCTTGCATATCAACAGGAGGCTCATCACAATCCAACAGCTAACAAGGACCATATTCCACCCCCGATCCCCCCCAAACCTGGTACTACACCAGCACTTGCTGGTGTGTCTGCGCACCCAAATCCACCCATGGCCAGCACCAGCGGGTATTCCGAACCTGTTCCCCAACAACCAGATACACTAACACCCTTTGAAAAGGCACTTAGAGAACAACGAGAAGTTATATTCCAGAAGAAGCGTAATGCGCAACCAAATCCATCCGTAGCCAATGCCAGTGGTCCTTCCAGACCTGCTCACCAAAACAATACGTCAGCATTACCCTTGTTGGAGTGCGTGAGAAATAATCTGGAAAAAAGGCGACAAGGTATGACAGGCAAGGAAAATTCTGGGGATGTGACACCTCCCGAGCCAAGTTCCGATACAGAAGATGATCCGCAAGCATGGCTCTAGATTAATCTTGCCAAATTTCATATATCGGCCGGACGCTATAGCGACAACCTCTGGCGTACGGCCTCATATAACGCCACTCCCGTGGCCACAGAAACGTTAAGGCTCTCAACACAGCCGAGCATCGGCAAGTTAGCTAAAAAATCGCATTTTTCTTTAGTTAAGCGACGCATACCCGCACCTTCGGCACCCATCACCATTACAATAGAGCCGGTTAAATCCAAATCATAAAGGCCTTGTGTTGCTTCGCCAGTCAAACCGATCACCCAACAGCCAAGCCGTTGTAACTGTTCAAGAGTACGCGCAATATTAGCCACCCTAAAAACAGGTAAATTTTCGGCCGCACCACAGGCCACTTTGCGCACTACCGGCGTGATAGAGCAGGCGTTATCTTTCGGCACCACGACAGCACATACTCCGGCTGCATCAGAGCTACGCAAACAAGCGCCAAGATTGTGAGGGTCTTGTACCCCATCAAGCACCAGCACCAAGGCTCTGTCACCAGCCTGAGTGACAACAGTGTCCAAATCCTGTGTGTGAGTTAATTGTGGTTGCAGTAACAACACCACCCCTTGATGGCGTCCGCTAACCATCTGGTCTAACTCTGCTTTACTAACCTTGCACACCGTAATTTGTTTAGGCGCCTGTTTTAAGATAGCTTGCACTCGCGCATCATGACGTCCTGCCTGTAGATATAGAGTGCCTGAATGCGCACAAGCAATAGCTTGCTGTACCGCATGGATGCCATAAATCAATTGTTGTGACATAATCCAGGTTAAAGTCAAATGGTATTTTTGACACACTATGCCCGCCTTAAGCAATCCTGGCAAGCGCTTTCAGCTATGCCCCTCGTTTGAAGGGCTCACACTCATCGATACTGAGCATCACTTCAACCCACTGCACATTGATTTCACTGATGCTAATATGCAATACCGCCAACGTACCAGCGGTAAACGCCAACCCCTGGCTAAGGCAATTGCTATTAAAGGCAATGTTGATTTACAGGTTGTCGATGCCACGGCCGGATTGGGCAAT
>JANQIS010000178.1 GCA_028282045.1 Gammaproteobacteria bacterium | reverse complement strand
CGAAGAGAAAGGACTTTAGCCAAGAAGGAATTATTATCTGAAGAAGTGGCGATGAAAAACATTTTTTCCTTAACGACGGTTAACGGAAATGTTGATATTACTAATAATGATGAATTTCTCTTGTTTTTTAATCTGTTCTATAAGCATGAGCTTTATAAAAACAGATATGATCTGATCAGAAAGTATTATCCTATTGTCATGGGTTGATGGTGAGCATTCCTGGCAACCACCTGAATCTTGACTGATACATGATGAAGCTTATTGGCCGCGCCAGACAATCAGTTTAGCAATAGTTTTAAGCTGGTCATGGTCGGGTAGTGAGCCCACAGCATCACAGGCTTGTTCAAAGTGTCTCTGACAGAGTGCTTTGGCTTGTTCTAGGCCACAACGGATGGCGATATTGTTTTTGCCCTGCTCAATGTCCTTGCCAGCGGTTTTGCCCAGTGTATTGGTGTGAGCAGTAATGTCGAGAATATCATCTTGAATTTGGAACGCCACACCAATGTGCCTGGCAAAGTTGCGCAGTATCTGCTGCCATTGGTATTGTTTCCAATGCGCTGAGGCAGCAAGCGCCATCATGACGCTGGCCTCGATCAAACAACCGGTTTTCAGTGCATGCATGTGCAGACATTGTTGATGCGTGAGGGTTTTATGTGAGGTATCAACATCAATCCATTGCCCGCCTGCCATACCATTTGCACCACTGGCTTGAGCCAAATGATGTACCATTTGTAACTGTTGAGCTGGAGTAATCTGAGCCAGGGGGCGGCTTAATACTTCAAATGCCAGTGTTTGTAATGCATCACCGGCCAGGATTGCGGTCGCTTCATCAAAGGCGATATGGCAAGTGGGTTTGCCTCGGCGTAACACATCGTCATCCATGACAGGCAAGTCATCATGAATCAGTGAGAACGCATGCATCAGCTCAATAGCAATGGCCGCCCGATCGGCTGCTATCTCAGGTGTATCACAGGCAGTTGCTGCAGCATAAACCAGTCCAGCACGAATGCGTTTACCGCCGGATAAGGTGCTGTATTGCATTGCCTTTTTGAGCTGTGCTACCGCTTGATAGTCCGATAATGTTTGCTCAAGCAGTATATTGATATGGGATTGGTAATCACTCGTCATCGCGCTGTGATGTGTCGGCATTAGTCTGTAGTTGGTTGGTAATCACTTCGATTTTCTGTTCTACCTGTTGCAAAGCCTGCTGGCATTGTTTGGTCAGCGTCACACCCTGTTCAAAATAAGCCAGTGCTTGCTCTAACGGCAAGGTTTCAGACTCCATTTTGTTGACGATAGCCTCGAGATCTTTAATGGCATTTTCTAATGAAAAAGGTTTGTCACTCATGGTGCAGCCCTGTTATTACACTCGATAATGCTATCAGGTCATGTGGCGCAAAACCAGTGTACTTATTCCCAGTGCTTGGGCATGAAAATGTGCGTCCAGTCATTGGTTTGATTATTGAGACATATGGGTCTTATAATTTTTCATGTCATCCCAGTTTTTTTGTGTATCACGGCTAAAGGTTCCGCTGATGTTATCGTTTTTAGTCACTACAACGGAGATAGAAAAGCTATAAGGTATTGCTTTTAAATTCCAGGGTTACTTTGGGATACCTGTTCGGCTGGTTGTTCGGTAAATCCTGCTGCGATTCAGGCTGCCTGGTGACAGCGTGATGGTGTTCTTGCCGGCACTGAAGGTGATGCGCTCTGGCTCAGACAATAATAACATCATCATCGTTTTTATACGCCAGTTTGAGTTTGATGTTGTATTTCTTTTGGATGTAAAGCACGGCTTTACATGC
>JANQIS010000139.1 GCA_028282045.1 Gammaproteobacteria bacterium | reverse complement strand
ACGGCAGCTACTTTAACGGTACCGCGAATGTTGTTCACTACTAAGGTAGCTAATGCTTCGCCTTCAACATCTTCAGCGATGATCAACATTGGCTTGCCTTGTTTAGCAACGCCTTCTAGGATTGGCAGCATTTCGCGGATGTTGCTGACTTTCTTATCAACGATCAGAATGCAGGGGTTTTCCAGCTCAGCAGTCATGTTTTGCTGGTTAGTCACGAAGTATGGTGACAAATAACCCCGATCAAACTGCATACCTTCAACCACATCCAGCTCATCTTCAAAGCTTTGGCCATCTTCGACGGTAATCACGCCTTCTTTGCCAACTTTCTCCATCGCCTCAGCAATGATTTCGCCGATAGCCTCATCAGCGTTAGCAGAAATAGTGGCAACTTGAGCAATAGCTTTGCTGTCTTTACATTCAGTTGACATGGTTTGTAGCTTGTCTTCTACTGCACGCAGTGCCTTATCAATACCACGTTTGAGATCCATTGGATTCATGCCAGCGGCAACGTACTTGATACCTTCACGTACGATAGCCTGACCCAATACAGTTGCAGTAGTGGTACCGTCACCGGCATCATCATTGGCTTTAGAAGCGACCTCTTTGAGCATCTGCGCGCCCATATTTTGTAGCGGTTCTTTTAAAGTAATAGATTTAGCTACAGTCACACCATCTTTAGTGATTTCTGGTGCACCAAATGATTTTTCAATCACCACGTTACGGCCTTTAGGACCTAAAGTCGCTTTTACTGCGTTCGCAATCGTGTTAACGCCTTCCAGCATTGCTGAACGGGCTTCTTGTGCAAATTCAACTTGAACTGCCATAGTCTTATTCTCCTATCAATTAACCTTCAACCACACCCACGATGTCTTCTTCACGCATAATGAGGTACTCATCTTCACCAACTTTAATTTCTGAGCCAGCATACTTACCAAAATACACGCGATCACCGACCTTAACATCTAATGCGCGGCGCTCACCATTATCCAGCACTTTTCCCTCACCAGCAGCGATAACTTCACCCATTTGAGGCTTTTCTTGCGCATTGCCAGGCAATACGATACCCCCGGGTGTCGTAGTTTCTTCCTCAGCACGGCGAACCAAGACACGATCATGCAATGGACGGATTTTCATGGATTTCCTCCTATTTGAAATATTACATTAACAAACTGTTACCCGATTAGCACTCTGCTATCGAGAGTGCTAATCATGATAATTTTTCTTACACAACAGTCAAGTGGGGATGACAGTTAATTTTTCAAGAACCTGAATTAACAATGATTTCACTTCCGGCACTTCTAACCTACAATAGGCAAAGGCTTAACAATACTTACCATAATGCAAACGCTCATTATCATTCCCACTTACAACGAACTTAACAATATCCAAAAAATCGTGCCGGCAGTGTTGGCACTGGATAAGCAATTTAGTATTTTGGTAGTAGATGATGGCTCACCGGACGGTACAGCTAATGCGGTTAAAGCTTTACAACCAGTTTATCCCAAACGCCTACATCTGCTAGAGCGGACCAGCAAAGATGGCCTGGGCCGTGCCTACATTGCCGGATTTAAATGGGCACTTGCACATCATTATGACGCTATTGTGGAAATGGATGCTGACTTCTCCCACCAACCATGCTATTTGCCCGATTTAATCAAAGCGTTGCAAAATGGCGCCGACGTCGCACTGGGTAGTCGCTATGTAGCTGGTGGCGGTACACGTAACTGGAGTTGGTTACGCAAGCTGATCAGCCGCACCGGTTCGTGGTATGCCCGCACTGTTTTGGGCTTGCCGCTGCGCGATATCACCAGTGGTTTTAAGGCTTTCAAACGCCGGGTGTTAGAAACCATTGTACTAGATGAGGTTGGCGCCAATGGTTTTGCTTTCCAGGTGGAAATGAATTACCGGTGCTATTTGGCAGGCTTTAAGATCACTGAATGTCCAATCATTTTCATTGATCGCGAGGTAGGTGAGTCAAAAATGGGTATGTATATTATCTTTGAGGCCTTGTTAATGGTGTTAAAATTACGCCTGCAGAAAAAAAATTTAGTTGCGAAAGGTAATAAAGTAATTACCTAAATAATTGATACCCGAGACCACAATAATAGCTACCACATTGGCAATACGGCGGTTTAAGCCCTCATGATGGACCAGCCACCCAAAGACACCTGTGTTAATCACCAGACTAGTCAAGGCTATAACGGTAAACTGTAAAAGTTTGATATGGTGCTTACGCTGACTGCCTCGACCGTGAAACGTCCACGCATAATTAAGCCAATAATTATTGATTACCCCACCAACAAATCCCAGTATATTGGCCCAGATCACATGCTGATCAAACCAGGTAATCAATAGCAATAGATTAAAAATTGTCATATTGACCACCACGCCCAGGCCACCGACGAGAGCAAACTTCCAACTAGAGTGTAAAAACTGCTTCATATCATACACTTTGCATCATGATAGCTAACAACAACACTAGCCCAACCCAATGGTTATCGCTAAACGCTTTGATATAGCCGGCAATAGTTTTCTGGCATGCCAGGTAATGCTGATACACAAACAATGGCACCACCAGTCCCAGTGCAACAAAGTATAACCCATTCAGCTCCAACCAAGCGCCTAAGTACCACCACATCAGCCATACGATAATCTGTAACAATGCAATCACATAATGACAGTAACGACCAAATAAGCGTGCTGAAGATTTGATGCCAACGCGCTGATCATCTGCCTGATCTGCCATGGCATAGAAGGTATCGTAGGCAATGGTCCATAGCAGTACTGACATCAACAGGAAAACAGCCACTGGCGAGACCCGATTTTGTATTGCGGCAAACGCCATAATAACACCCCAGTTATACGTCAACCCCAATACCACCTGTGGTAACCAGGTTATACGTTTGGCATAGGGGTAAAGTAACGCCAGAGCCAGCGCGATAAAGGATAAGCCTATGGTTAGCGGGTTAAGCAATAACACCAGAGCAAAGGCCATTAAACACAACACCCCCACCAACACGATGGCCTCCAAACGTCCTACCCGTCCGGTAGTCATCGGGCGCAAGCGAGTACGTTCAATGTGTTTATCTATCTCACGGTCAGCATAATCATTCATAATATCACCGGCAGCGCGCATCAACAGTGCACCGAGGGTAAAAATGATGAGTAACCTCCACCCTGGAAAGCCGCCTGAAGCTAGCCATAAAGCCCAATACACTGGCCATAGCAACAATAAAATGGGTATCGGACGATGCATCCGCATCAGATACCAATAATCACGGCATTTCTGCCGCAGACGAAAGCCACACACTGTAGCACCAGCCACTGGTTTGAACTCTGGCAATCGCTCCAGATCAAATACTTCCAACACAACAAAACTATGACCAAATAACTCACAATGAGAGTAACGCGCCCATAATTGCGCTTTGCGGGTCTTCAAACATTCAAATGCCTGTGGACATTGCAAGTGTGTCAATTGGCAAAAAGCAAACGGCCCACGCTTCACTGCCGGATGAGCAAATAACAATGCTTCTCCCACCGGTCGCTCACCGACTCGTTCAAAATGTTGAGCCAACCCTTGATAGTCCTGTTCACTCATCAAAACTGAGCCAAACACCAGTGGTTCATCACCATCATAATGGCAACCAACACGCTGCCAACCAGCCGTTTGCTCTGTATTGAGCAAGGCCATAGCAAAGGGCGATAACGTCACTGCCTTGGCCCAATGACAACGAAATGCATAATTGGGTACACTGGCGCGCAAATGCGTGCTGAGTTGATAGGGTTTGGTTAACCACGAAGATAAACTAGCCATGATAATGTCGTATTATGCTTTTAACTAATGGCGCATTATACTAAACATCATTTTAGCATAAGAGAAGCCCTATGCGCCCCAGCAAGCGCCAACCCGATCAATTGCGTGATATCACTATCGAGCGTCACTATACTCAGCATGCAGAAGGCTCTGTCTTGGTGGGTTTTGGTAAAACCAAAGTACTGTGTAATGCTAGCGTGGTGCCAGGTGTACCACGCTTTCTTAAAGGTAAAGGTCAAGCATGGCTCACGGCCGAATATGGTATGCTGCCACGCTCAACTCATGAACGTATTCAACGTGAAGCCAGCAAAGGCAAACAACAAGGACGCACGCTAGAAATCCAACGTTTGATTGGTCGTGCACTGCGTGCTGCGGTGGATTTGCGTTTCTTGCCTGAATATACCGTTCATGTGGACTGTGATGTCATCCAAGCCGATGGTGGCACGCGCACTGCTTCGATTACCGGTGCTTGTGTGGCTCTGGCCGATGCACTGCTGTACTTTAAAGAAAAAAACCTGCTACCAAAACGCATACAACCACCGTTTCCACTTAAGCACTTAATCGCCTCAGTTTCTGTAGGCATGTTCAAAGAAACGCCTGTCCTAGACCTGGACTATGCTGAAGACTCCAATGCTGAAACTGATATGAATGTAGTGATGAACGAAGCTGGCGGATTTATTGAAGTACAAGGCACAGCCGAAGGTGCTCCATTCTCCCAGGCTGACTTTGATAGCATGCTCACACTGGCTAAAAGCGGCATTGAACAACTGATCGATAAGCAAAAATCAGCCTTAGGAATAAAGTCACTTAAAGATTTGCAGTGGTAACTTTTCCACAGCTTGGCCGTGTATTGCACTTGAATCTGCTGGCAAATACGCTGGTGGCTGCAAAATATTTATGTACTCATTTGCACTGCAGATAAGTATTTGATGACAGGCTAAAGCTGATATTCAATAGTCAACGGCGCATGATCAGAGAATTTCTGAGCACGGTAAATTTCAGCACCGATAACCTTATCGCGCAAATCAGGGCTAATAACTTGGTAATCAATCCGCCAGCCAACGTTATTATCCCAGGCACGCCCACGTTGCGACCACCAAGTATATTGATGTGGCTCTTGATTCACGACACGAAAGGCATCCACCCAACCCCATTGCTCAAACAACTTATCCAGCCAGGCTCGCTCCTCCGGCAGGCAGCCGGAGTTTTTCTGATTGCTTTTAAAGTTTTTGATATCAATCTCTTTATGTACAATATTCCAGTCACCACAAATGATAAACTGACGCCCGCTATGCAATTGCTCATGCAAGAATTGCTCATAGTAATCCATAAAATCAAACTTAACCTGCTGGCGCTCATCACCACTGGTACCCGATGGCAAATACAAAGAGATTACCGACAGCTCACCAAAATCCGCACGAATATAACGCCCTTCACTATCCGCGCTTGGCCAGCCCAGCCCACAATGCACCTGATCGGGCTTCACGCGAGAGTAAATTGCTACACCACTGTAACCTTTTTTCTCAGCATCAAAAAAATAGGTATGATACGCTAACGGACGGTGAGCAGCATCAAGTTGATGCTCCTGTGCTTTGGTCTCTTGTACGCACAGTACATCGATATTCTGCTGAGCAAACCACCCAAAAAATCCTTTGCGTTCGGCTGAACGAATTCCATTGGCATTAAAGGACATAATACGACATGACATAACTTTTTAAGATTCTGCAGTTGATTTGCTTTGATCAATTATCTACCATGATTAACTGTCTACATCAACAATAGTAAGGCTAACTCTATGAAAAAAATCACTATCATTACCACTGCTGTTGCAACTGCACTGGCTATCGGCACTGCACATGCGAGCTGGTTCTCCGGCAGTAAATCCAAAGCAGACTTAAGCTCCCAAATGGGAAAAGTCAGCTATTCCATTGGCTATGACCTGGGAAAAAGCTTCCGAACACAAGACATCCAAGTTAACGCAGCAACGTTTCAAACGGGCTTGAACGACGGCTTAAAAGGTACTAAGCCCCAATTATCAGAAGCCGACATGAAGTCCACTATGCAGGCATTCCAAAAAGAAGTTATTGAAAAAGCCGTGGCAAAACAAAAGCAAACGGCACAAGATAACACAAAAATCAGCGCAGCTTATGTAGCAAAAGTGGCCAAGGAACCTGGAGTGAAAAAGCTGGAAGAAGGCTTATACTATAAAGTCATCAAACAAGGCACAGGCCCCGTACCTAAAGCTACTGACACGGTTACTGTCAACTACAAAGGCACACTGCCTGACGGTAAAGTGTTTGATAGCTCATATAAGCGTGGCAAACCGACCACCTTTCAACTCAATCAAGTGATTCCTGGCTGGACTAAAGCGCTGGAACACATGCCGCAAGGTTCAACCTGGGAAATCTACATTGCTCCTAAATTGGCTTATGGCAAGTTTGCACCACCCGTTATTGGTCCGAATCAGGCACTGACGTTCAAAGTCGACTTGATAAAAGTTAAAGCCACACCACCAAAGCCGGCTGCGCATACTATGCCAGCTCATATTCCGCCACATGCGCCTACTGCTGAGCATGCTGAGTAATTGGCAATCAGGTTAAACATCTGGATGAAGGGTGCTTTACGCACCCTTTTTCTTGTATGAAACTTTTGTGATAAACTCAAACGACTTAAACTAATTCAGTACACTCATGCGCTTTTTCCATATGCTTTCATTAGTGGTAGCTACAGCCATTGTATGTGTTTTTGCCACCAGCTTGTATTACACCGCTTATCGCTTCGGCCACCATGATGAAGGTAAAAAGACCATCCTGGCCATCACCCACAATAATGTCACCGTTGTGCGTGAGTTCAAAGCCATTAACGGCCTGCAAGGTTTTGTGGTTAAAGCCAAAGGTAAGAGTGGACGCATGGGGATCATGTATACCGACCACTCCGGACGCTACCTTGTGATGGGGCCAATCATTAAAGCCACAGGTGAAAATATTACCCAACAAGAGGCCCAACGCTATATCCTCTCCGGTAAAGCTGTCAGTGTTTATAACAGCCTGCCAAAACAAGCCGGCTTTATAGAAGGCAATGCTGATGCGCCCCATAAAATTATCGCCATTATGGACCCCAACTGTATTTTCTGTCATCGTCTTTATGAAGCATTAAAGCCACAGGTCCTCAGCGGTCAACTTGCTGTAAAATGGATTGTTGCCGGCTTTTTAAAACCTGGCAGTGCCGGCAAAGCTTACGCAATCTTAAGTGCCAAAGACCCTGCCAAAGCCCTGGCAAAAAATGAGGCCAACTTTAATGAGCACACTGAAGAAGGTGCCATCACCCCCATAAGCAACCCCGGCGCAGCGATAAAACAAGCAGTAGCTGATACCAACGCATTTTTACAAAACAACCAGCTACCAGGCACTCCTGCTGTGATTTACTTAGACCAAAACCACAAGCCACAATTAATTGAGGGTATGCCCAACCAAGCTCAACTCAAAATCATTTTCTCGCAGAGCAGCAATCAATTTTAGCCGGTATTGTATTATTTAAACCGGATAATACCCCACACTGACATTCTCCGGCAGAGTGAGTGCATCAATCATGTTGCTGATGCTATGCTGCGCCATAATCACCTCATCATAAGTGTTCAATAACGCCTTGCTGTTTTCATAGTCCACGTTCAGTGCCAAGGTAG
>JANQIS010000120.1 GCA_028282045.1 Gammaproteobacteria bacterium | reverse complement strand
GTGTTGGCGTACCATAAACCAGAAGGACAAGTATGTAGCACCAATGACCCGCAAGGGCGTGATACCGTGTTTAATCACTTACCTAAAGTCGATACGCGTTGGGTCATGATAGGGCGTTTAGATATCAGTACCAGTGGATTATTATTGTTTACTACCGATGGTGAAATGGCGCACCGGTTAATGCATCCCAGCTACCAAGTTGAGCGTGAATATGCCGTGCGTGTATTAGGTGAGGTTCACCCAGAGCATTTGACACAGTTGACCAAAGGCGTGGAACTAGACGATGGCATGGCACGCTTTACTCAGATCAATACTGCCGGAGGTGAGGGTGCCAACCAATGGTACCATGTTCGCCTAAAAGAAGGCCGTAACCGTGAAGTAAGAAGGCTATGGGAGGCGCTTGGCTTCCAGGTAAGCCGTCTGATGCGCATTCGTTATGGCGCTTACCAATTACCGCCGCGCTTGCGTCGTGGCCAATATCAATTGCTCGAAGATGAGCAGATTAACCAATTACGACAATTAGTCGATTTGCCTCAAATCAAACATAAACCGGCTGCTCATCAAGGTCAGCGAGTGCAGGCACAGCGCATGCGGCAGTTGAATAATAATCGCCGTCGTCAATGCAAACGCTGATTTTTCTGCGTCTTTTTCTGCAATACGGCGTTATCGCTTTCTCTCACCTCCAGTCATGCACTATTTGTGTACTCCTGGGGTTTCGCTCAAGCTCTAGCCTTGTCTTGCAAAAAAATTCTTTGAAAAATTTCTGCGTCTTTTTTCGCAGTTTTGTGCATCTAGGATATTTTCTAGGGAAACTATCTACATTGATGGGTTTTGTGCCAGTTGATTGGCGTCCTCAATGGCATTTTTGCAGGCTCTAACATTGGCAACAGAAGAGAACGCACCAAATACAGAAGCGGCAGCTTGGGTTACTGCCTTGCCCCAACGGGGCATAACAGTACCTTGGGCTTGAAAGGCAAGATTGGCAACAAAGGTAATTGGTCCTGTTATCTCACCCACATGAGATATAAAATCACCTAACACTGCAAGTCTCTGTAGCCATGATATTTTTACTTGCTGTTGCCCCAATAGTGTGACTGCATCACCATTTTCATGTGATGGAGGTGTCACACCATCATCGGCTTCAACTTGGATATGAGCAGTATCGTCATTATCACCACCTGTTTCAACAATTTTGGCCTGATGGGTGGCATTTAAAACACGATGACAATAAGTTGAACCCACAGTAGATAGTGTTGCACTGATAGCACCGATTGCTAGTGCATAGTAAGATAATCCAATGACATCCTCTCCACATCCACTAACAATATCAAAAATCGATCCTAGCCAGTAAGCATCGTTAACGAAACCTGTTATAGCTTCTCCTCCTGCAGCAATGTTGGTCCATACATCAGCACGTTGGGGATGTTCATGACTATGCATTTTGGCTACCTCTCACTATTTTACAATCTCCAGCATCACTGTAATCAACCCATTTTTACCAAGCAAGCGTGTTTCAGATGAAAGTCAACGCTATTCAGTGTTTTTTTATGCTGAAAAATTGGAAAATAATTCATTTATAAAAACCAGCAGCTCACCCACCATAACTTGAGTGGTGTTAACTCAACGTGTCGCTGTAGCACAGGAAAGTGTTGGCGTTGCATTTTGCCGAGTGTCAGTAATTGCAAGTGGGTGTATAACCGCAGGGGGCGTAGTGTTTTGGCTGTGTCCTGGCTGAGCAATGCAATGGCATCTTGATAACACTGTTGTGCCTGCGTGGCTTGTTGGCGCCAGAGAGTATTGCGTTGGGCAGTGTTTTGGGCGATTGTTTGTAGTTTATCTGTGGCAGTGAAGTAATACTGTTGGCGGTTGAAGTGCTGCGCTGCATCAGCAATATGGCG
>JANQIS010000010.1 GCA_028282045.1 Gammaproteobacteria bacterium | reverse complement strand
ATCATTAATGTAACTAATGATGGTCTTTACTCACTGAATGACCTGCACAAAGCATCGGGTGGAGATACAAAACATCAACCAGCCTTCTTTTTAAGGACTGACCAAACCAAAGAACTTTGCACGGAAATTGACCGAGGTGCAGATATGCAACTCGCTTCAAATGGAGCAATTCACTCTGCAAATATGCAGAGTACTTTGAAAGTAATCAACGGAGGCGCAAAGAGGGGAACCTACGTCTGCAAAGAATTGGTTTATGCCTACGCAATGTGGATTAGTCCAGCGTTTCACTTGAAAGTGATTCGCACTTTTGACGAGGTGGCGCAGGGTCAGATTAAAAGACCTAAGCATTTATCCTTTGAAGAAATGCAGGCAAAAAAATTAGCGGCAACCGCCAAGGCATTTAAAGCTTATCAGAGTGTTTTGAAGACATTTCTAGATGACAAGAACCAAATAGCTATAGCATCTAGCCAAGCGGCATATAAAGCCACTGGCGTAGATTTGGTCAAGGAGTCTGGTGTGGCGCTGATAGCGCCTGTGCAAAATATTCAGATGACACCAACTGAGATTGGTAAAGAGTTAAAGCCCAATATTTCGGCTATTGGCGTTAATAAAATGCTGGAAACGCTGGGTTTACAAACAAAAGTTGGTAAAGGCTGGAAAGCAACTAAATCTGGTGAACGCCACTGTGTTTACCTAGACACTGGTAAAAAACATGGTGACGGCACTCCAGTAACGCAAATGAAATGGTTTGAGAGCGTCACACCATTAGTCAAAGTCTTTCTAAAAGAAAACCCCCAACACGTTTAATCAACAATCAACCAAAAGGAAAAAACTTATGAATATTCGTGAAAATACTTACAGAACCGTAGAAGCACACTGCATTTCGAAAGGATACGATTTGTCACGGGGCTTGCAATCGCACATAGAGAAATTGGCAGAAGAAGAATGCGAAAAGCAAGAGCGTTTCCATGCTGCATATGAAGTGGGCGATACCTCATATGTAGCGCTTGCGCTATTTCCTATTGATATTTTGGATAAAGTCTTGGAAGACCGATAAGTAATCAACACTGAGCCGGTCAAGAGGTGCATCCAGATCTGGATACACCTCAATACCGTATCAACTCATCAAATGTAACTGATGAAGGAGTCATCACATGTACATATCACTAGATTTTGAGACCTACTCACAAGCCCCAATCAAGAGTGTAGGCGCTTGGGTTTATGCTGAGCATCCAACGACTGAAGTGTTGTGTATGTCATATGCTATTGATGATGGCAAGCCTCAATTATGGCTGCCAGATGACCCATTGCCTGAATTTGTCACCAACTCAGAGAACATAACATTACACGCTTGGAACTCATTTTTTGAATACGCCATCTGGCATCAATGCTTGAAGTGGCCGAATGTGCCAATCAAACAGTGGGACAATACACAAGCACATGCTATGGCGCTCTCACTACCACGATCATTAGGTGAGTGTGCCAGAGTCCTGGGGTTAGATGAGCAGAAAGATAAACGAGGCACTTACCTCATCCAAAGATTATGTAAGCCATACCGTGGCAAGCGAATCACTGATAAAGACTTGCTCTTAGAGCTTTATGAATACTGTAAGCAAGACGTTGTTACTGAACGAGCACTCAAAGATAAACTTTTCAAGATTAACGATAATGAGCGAGCAATTTGGGAGCTTGACCAAACTATCAACATCCGTGGAATACCTGTTGATAAGTCAAGTGTGAATCACGCCATTAGCATCTACCAACAGGAATCTCAACGATTATTTGATGAGTTGGTAGGCATTACAGGGCTTGCCAACCCCAGATCACAACAGCAGTTCTTAAGCTGGTTACACGATATGGGTATTGAGGTTGACAATGTTCAAGCTGAGAGTTTACGAAAGTTACTTGATGAGCCAATTAGCTCAAGCGTGAAAGAAGCCATTGAGTTGAAAATACAAATTGCCAAAACGCCAATCAAAAAGTATGAGGCTATCAGCAACATGGCAGCACAGGATGATCGCTTGCATGGCATGTTTGTATACCATGGTGCATCCACCGGTCGATTATCCAGTACCGGCATTAACTTTCAGAACTTACCAAGGCCAAGTATTGAATCCACTGATGAGTGTATCGAAGATTTTAAGCATCAAGATAACTTACTTATCAGTGAGAAGTACGGCCCATGCATGAACGCATTAGGCTCATGTATTCGTGGGATGGTTAAGGCCACACCAGGTAAGCGACTGATCATTGCCGACTTTGCATCAATTGAAGCAAGAGTGCTGGCCTGGGTAGCCGATCAACAAGATGTATTGGAGGTGTTCAATACTCACGGCAAAATCTATGAGCATACCGCTGCCAAGATTTACCGATGTAAAGTTGAGAACGTTGATAAAGAAATGCGCTTTATTGGCAAGGTTGCGGTGCTCGCATTGGGTTTTCAGGGAGGAAAAGTTGCCTTTCAAAACATGTCCAACATTTATGGCGTTGACATTGAGGAGCATCGAGCAGAAAGGGTTAAAAACGAATGGCGCGACGCCAATAACAACATAGTTCAACTTTGGTATGACTGTAACCAAGCTGCCATCGATGCTGTGGAGTACCGAGGTGAGACCTTCAAAGTTAACAGCAAGATCGCTTTTAGGGTAATAGGTCAGTTTCTCTTTTGCAAACTCCCATCTGGCCGGCTGATCGCTTACTTCAGACCACACATTGAAGAGAACCGTTACGGATCACCTTGTGTTGGCTTTTGGGGTCGCAATTCCATGACTGGCAAATGGGAGAAACAGACCACATACGCCGGAAAATTGGTGGAAAATCTGACCCAAGCAATTGCCAGGGACTTACTGGTTGAGGCAATGCTCAGGATAGAAAGTACAGGCTACCCCATCATCATGTCGGTGCATGATGAAATTGTCAGTGAAGCGCCTCAAACCTTCGGCTCAGTTGACCACTTTAAATCTCTGATGTGTGAGTTACCAACCTGGGCAGATGGATTGCCCATTGATGCGGAGGTGATGCAATGCCAGCGCTACAGAAAGTAAGAGAATCCAATATTGAGAAGAAAGTTTGTGAGTATGCCAAGTCTAAAGGCTGGCTTAATTACAAGTGGGTATCGCCCAACAACAGGGGTGTACCTGACAGATTGTTCTTTAAAGCTGGCAAGGTGGTCATTGTTGAGTTTAAAGCTACCAACAAGAAAGCAACCAAATTGCAGCAATACCACATCAACCTATTACAACAACATAGTTTCAGCGTTCATGTCATCGACAACATTGAAGCTGGCAAGGAGTTAATCGATCAGATCGATAGTTGACAAAAAGATAAAATAGCGTTTACACTGATAATGCACTGGCAAAATCCAGTGTCAGGATTAGACCCCTGCAAACGCCGGCGCTAAAGCGCCGTTTGATAAGCGCTTTTTTTATGCCCATTTTTTCTATGGTGGGCTGTATAGGAGCGCTCTCAAGCGCGCCGCTCCCGGTAGCGGTAGGTCTAATCCTGTGCAGTCTGCCGCCTTTAGCTTAGACCCTAAAGACGGTGGTGATAATAACCATTACCGGAGACAAGTCATGTCTGAATCTTATTTTATTGATGCTCAAGATAATTTCGATCGTCTTTTTGTCCAAACTAAAGCTGTTATCACGGCGCTCGCATCCAACAACCAGATTGATTGTTTGGACAAAGAAACACTGCGAGGAACATTGAATCTTGTTTTAGATCGTTTTATCGATATTGAATCTGCATACAAACAAATATTAAGCAGCAATACCTAATAACTTTATCACATTTATACAAAAATCGATGTGCTCAAATTTGAGCGCATTAAATCACTTTCACCCACATAAGGAGGGATAGAATCATGCATGCCTTAAAAATCATAGAACCACAAGAACTAACAATGAGTAGTCGAGAAATTTCTGAGTTAACAGGTAAACGCCATCGTGATGTCAATCGTGATATCAAGAGTATGTTAACAGAGATGGAAATAGATGCGCGCAAATTTGCGCGCATCTATCTAGACCAGAGAAACCGCCAGCAAAGCGAGTATCTGCTACCAAAAGATTTAACCTTAACACTGGTTGCTGGCTACAACATAAAGTTGCGCCATAGAATTGTTAAGCGTTGGTTAGAACTTGAAACACCATCATCACAAGCTGAATTGATTTTGAAGCAAGCCCATCAATTGGTGCTTCAAGAGCAACGATTACAGGTTATTGAATCAAAACAAGATGATATCGACCAAAAACTAAAGCAACTCGATCCGGAAACAGGCTACAGAACAATTACAGCTCATTGTCGTATTGTCGGAATAAAAGTGCCGTTGTCATACGCCAATCGCATGGGGCGTAAAGCTGCCACCCTATGTAAAAAGAAAGGCATGACTGTAGGTGCGGTAGCTGATGAGCGATTCGGGAAGGTTAACAGTTATCCAATCAAAATACTCAATGAGGTGTTCAGTGATGCTAATGAAACATAACTTACACAACTACCAAAAGCGAGCGGTTGAGTTTATCAAGGACAATCGCAAATGCGCCCTGTTTCTTGATATGGGCTTAGGGAAAACAGCGTCAACACTAACAGCTATTACTGATCTGATATCAGAATGCAAGGCAGATAAGATACTTGTGATCGCGCCGCTTCGTGTCGCTCTGAGCACTTGGCATGCTGAGATTGCCAAGTGGGAGCATCTGCAGCACTTGAGCTATACCATCATTAAGGGTATGCCAAGCACAAGGATGAACAAGTTAGCCGATAACACACGCATACACATTATCAGTAGAGACCTGGTGGTGTGGCTAGTGAATCATTGCAAGGAAGAATGGCCCTATGACATGGTGGTCATTGATGAGTCATCAAGCTTTAAGAGTGCCAAAACTCAGCGTTTTAAAGCTATCAAGCAAGTACTTCCACAGATCAACCGTATGGTACTACTCACTGGCACACCGGCAAGTAATGGATTGCTGGACTTATGGTCGCAGATTTACTTAATCGATCAAGGTAAGCGCCTGTATAAAACCTACTACGCTTACCTCTACAAATTCTTTTACTCCGATCACATGGGCTACAACTGGAGACCCAGAGGGATTGCTCAACAAGAAATCACCTCACGCATACAAGATATTTGCCTATCCATGTCTGCCAACGATTATCTTGAGTTGCCTGATGTGGTCTTTGCCGATAGACGTTGTGAGCTAGATCAGTCAACAGCACGTGAATACAAAAGCTTCAAAAAGGAATTCTTTATGGAGCATGAAGGTGAAGTTGTCACGGCCAGCAGTGCAGCAGTACTTGTTAATAAACTGATGCAGTTTTGTAACGGTGCTGTCTACACACAAGATAAACAAAACGTTGTGGTTAAGCACAACCAGAAGCTTGATGTTTTAGAAGAAGTCATCGAGGAGTTGCAGGGTCAAAATGTGCTAATTGCCTATAACTTCCAAACTGATCGTGATCGCATCCTTAAGCGCTTTAAAGAAGCTCAAGTGTTGACTCAAGACCCATCATGTATTGAGCGATGGAATAGCGGGGAAATATCCATGCTACTTGCTCACCCTGCAAGTTGTGGGCATGGCCTGAATATACAACATGGCGGTAACCACATTATCTAGTTTGGCCTTACCTGGTCACTTGAGATGTATTTACAGATGAACGCAAGACTGCACCGCCAAGGTCAAGATAAGCCGGTCATCATCACGCACATTATCGCGTCTGACACAGTCGATGAGATGGTGCTAGAGGCTTTGAAAAACAAAGACATTAACCAACAATGCATCATTGATGCGCTTAAGAAATAAGGAAATATATGAGATGAAAGCTTTTGATTTTATATTAGAAAGTGGCCAAACCCGTTGCCCCATCTGCGATTACTCATTAACGGACGTTAAAGAAAAACATGGGGATGTTTTACCATTGGTACATTGTGATGGTTGCGATGCAATGTTTTTGGAGGAAGTAATATTAGATATGCTTGGTCCTAAATTAAAATCCCAATGGCGCCCTGCAGAAACTGCCCCTAAGACTGGACAGGATGTGTTATTACATTTAGGGGACGGCGGAATAAGAATAGCGTATTGGTGTAAAGATTTTAAATGCTGGATTGAGCAAGGTAACGTTATTAATGATCGTCTTATATTTTTGTGGGCACCTATACCCAGTATGATGGAGGCGGAGTGATATGGAATGGTTAATATATTTAGCGTTAATACCGTTTGCCTTATTCGGGGTGATTATTCTGGGATATTTTGCAGTAAATATTTTAGTAGGAATAGTGGTGTTAATATATGCAATCGTAGTTGTCATCACAGAGTCAATCGAATGGGTAATTGAAAAATTCAAAAAGGTACAGTCATGACAATACACGACACATTTTGCCTAAGCCTTGCAGCATTCTTGATTGGGTGCATTGTTGGGTATTTAGTTGGTAGGAACAATAGGAGGAAATGAAATCATGATTGCATTGACAAACTTTATCTTTATCGGTGGTGTCTGGCTCTTTGCCGGCTATCAGATAGGTAAATACAGACATACTAAATAGGCCAAGTTTCACTTTTTCAAAAAGTGAAAGTAAATCTAAAGCCCTTACCAAATTGTTGAATATCGCGCCTTGATTTATAAGGAGGACGACATGAACGAAGAAACAAACGACCTATTAAAACAAATGCTATCTGAGATGCGCATTCAGAACTTGGATAAGCGTTTATGGTCTATGGATGATATTGCCGCATACATAGGTCTTTCATATGGAAGTGTTCGCCAACGCATCATTTGCAAGGTAGGTTTTCCAAAATGCATTAAGGTCAGCAATGGCCATCCTAGGTGGAATCCTGCTGAAGTGCGTGATTGGGTTAATAAGCACAGAGAAAAAAGTGCTTAGTCTAATCGTGAGGCGATTTCACTTGCTGTTGCGTTGTAGTAAATCATGAGTGATCGTGGGTCTCTATGACCTATCATTCGTGCTAAATCCAGTACATCTAGTTTGCGAGCAAGCCTGGTTATTGCCTCATGCCTTGAATCATGAAAAGTCAAATCCTCAATGCCTGTTTTGTCTCTGCATCTAATAAATATGTTACTCGCAACTTTTGACTCTACTGTTATGTTTGTATCTAGTAACTTTTGGCACAGATCAACAGCTTTAGATGATAATGGGACATTTCTCATATCACCGTTTTTGCTGTCTCGGAGCGTTAAATACCTTTTGCTGATATGAATATCTGATTTCAATAATGAGCACATCTCACCTTAATCTCATAGCCGTTTCAATTGCAAGCAGCCAAAACACTATTACCATGTCTTTTTTTGTACCAATTGGCTTATCGTAATGGTAATCGAAAGCGTTAATCATACATTCAATTTCATCATCACTGATACGGCGATCTCTTGGGCGTGGGTTAGTAGGTCTTTTTATTCCTGAGACAGGATTATTGCTAATCCATCCCCATTCAGTGCGGCATACATTTAATATTGATGATACGAAATTAAGATCACGGTTTACAGTAGATGGTTGAACTATTTTAAGGCGCTCATCTCTCCAGTTGGCAATATGTGATGCTAGTAATTTGGATACTGGAACATTTGCAAAGGACGCTTCGAGGAGTATGCGCTTTTTATTAACATTCCATTTATGGGCTTTTTTGTGCACACTAATTTCATCTAAATATCTGATAACCGCATCATAAAAAGTTGCATCAGAATTAATCATTAAACCTTGAGATGCTTGTATTTCCATTTCTTTATTGGCTGCCCACTCCTTAGCTTGTGCTTTTGTAGGAAAGGTTGCATAAGCTCTAACACCATGTTTATATACTTCTGCGTACCAACCTTTGGCACGTTTTCTAAATGTGGCCATAATGACGTAATTTTGACGTACTGATTTATGCTTTTATACTCGTAAATGTTCACAAATGATAGGGGTGCTATTTGCTTGTACGCCATGCATTTTAGGCGTTTAATCGGTAATGTGCATTGATATGCAAAAATGTATTTTAACTATAAATGGCCGATAGTGGGCAGTTTCAACCGGGTATCCTGCTACCTTTCGTTTGACAAAAACCACAATATTTAATAGGATGCGCCAGCTATGATAAAAGAACGCTTGCCTGTCCAACTTGAACCGACTAAGTTCGCCAAACAACGGCGTAGGATTCAAGGTGATGTGGCGTATGAGCAAATGCCCAGGTTGTCAGAATTGTTGGCGCCTGATGCCCAGCGCGAACAGGTGAATGTGGCGATGAGTTTTGAAGTGGATGAGCATGGATTTGTGGTTATACACTTGTCTATCGAAGCTTCGCTGCCATTGGTATGTCAAAGGACGCTGGAAGTATTTTATTTTCCAGTAAAGACCGACACTTGCCTAAGCCCGATTTATCATGACAGTGAGGCAAAAAAATTGCCGGCTCACTATGAACCTTTACTGATGGAAGAGGAGATGTTAAGGCCGAGCAAAATGGTTGAAGATGAGTTACTATTGGCGTTACCGATAGTACCAAAGAAGCCACAAAAAACCGGAGATACCGTGGTGACTTCTTATGGTGATAAAGAGCAGCAGCAAGAAGGGCGTGAGAATCCTTTTAAAGTGTTGCGAGATTTAAAACTGGATAGTTGATTGTAACAAACACCGGCAAAAAAGTGTTACTTACAATCAGCTCTGGGTATTGATGAATAAAGGAGTGATCCAATGGCTGTACAAAAAAACCGTAAAACACGTTCCAAGCGCGATATGCGTCGTTCACACGATGCTTTAAGTGCTGAGCAATTATCACAGGATGTGACATCGGGTGAGACCCATCGTCGTCATCATGTGACTGCTAATGGTTATTACCGTGGTCGCAAGGTGATTGGTGAGGGCGAGTAGCACTTGAAGTCGATCACCATCGCGATTGATGCCATGGGTGGGGACCATGGCGTTAAATCAACGATTCCCGCTGCTGTGAGTGCAGTTAAGCGCTTTAGCCGGTTGCAATTGATTTTAGTGGGTAATGAAAAAACGCTCGCCAGAGCACTGCGCCAGTATAAAGCGG
>JANQIS010000248.1 GCA_028282045.1 Gammaproteobacteria bacterium | reverse complement strand
ATCCTGTGGTTGCATATTGGCAGAATCAAGCAAGGGTGAATATTCTTTAATGGTAAACAGAGGGATAGTATGGTTTTTCAGAGCCGGATGCTGATGCAGATAATCTGATAAGTAACCTGGTTGTGGTTTAAACCCATAATCGGTTTTTACCATACCGATGGTACCACCGGTGTAGAGAATAAAAACTTTACGTTGTGCCATGGCAGTATTCAAACAAGTGACAATGCTGATAATAAATCAGATTGTAGCCGATCCAGATTGACTTTGCTTGGTTCAGAGGCTAGCACGACAAAACGATCTTCCACTATTTCACCTGAAGTCATCACTTTAAGGTGGGTTACCATCAGATGGTGTGTGGCAAATACCTGTGCCACATCAGCCAACAAACCACGCCGATCTACCGTGGTGAGATTGATTTCAATATTGTTGTCATCAAGCATTTGGCAGGTTACCTGATTTTCAACAAAATGCTCTATGCTCTGCGGTTTGTGTGGACGGGTAGCAGCCCGTTTAGGCAGGTCAGCTTGTTGTAATACTTGTTGCAGTTGTACTTGCAATTCTTGTTGGCACTGTGCATCAGTCAGTGTATGATTATTATGCTCCAGCAGCACCAGGCTTAACAGGATCTCATTTTGCTGTGATATAAACATCCGTGCTTCGACGATATTCAGATTCAGGCGGTCGATAACATTGGTCACCGAGGCGAAAATATAGCGCTGATTGGGCAGACGAATTACCAGCTCGCATTGGCCATGTTCAGGGTGGTTGCGGATTTTGATTAACGGAGCTTTTGGTCGTCGGGGTGGTGTAAGCTGCCAGCGAATATCGGCATCATCCACACGATCAAAGTAAGAGTCAGGCCATTGATTCAGATAGTTAGCGGGGATATGTCGGCACAGATCCGTTTCATCTTCTTGCATGCCAAGCAGCTCATGATACGTGTGGTGATACAGTTTTTCCAACAGTTGTGTTACCCAAGTGGTCCATAGTTTCATATTAGTGCTACGGATATCAACTACTGTGAGAACATATAAATAATTGAGTCGTTCAATTGAGCCAACTTGCTGGGCAAAATCAGCGATAATCTCAGAGTCATCGATATCGGCTTTTTGTGCTGTATGGGAAAAAATTAAATGCTGTGTCACCAGCCAACCCACTAGCTCTGCTTGCTGTGAATTAAGATTGAATTGCTTGGCAAAGCGTTGTACGGATTGAGCGCCCCAAATGGCGTGATCTATGCCGGTGCCTTTGCCGATATCATGAAAGAGAATAGCTAAATATAACAATCGATAATCCGGCAATTGTTGACAAACTTTACTCGCATGCGGCAGTGTATCGGCCATTTCAGTCAGCAGGAGTTGTCGGGCTTGGCGAATGACTTCCAAGATATGCAGATCTACCGTGTGACGATGGAACAAATCAAATTGCATCTGGCCCACACAGTGTTGCCAATCGGGAATCAATAATCCCAATACACCATAATCGTTCATACGCGAGAGTTGATGATACACACCATGGGACATTTGCAACATTCTCAAAAAGTATTCACGGCATTGTTGATCCGGTTGCCAGATTTGTTCCTGGGAGGTGATATAACGAATCTGACGGATGGTCTCAACTGAAAAACCTTTCAGATGCGGGTGTTGTGACAATAAGCAAAATGCCTGCATCAATAGGCCAGGTTGGGATGTTAGAGCCTGCGGGTTATCAATATGCAAGGCGTTATATTGCACACTAAAGCCAATCTCAATCGGTGTGATGCTGTCATCTTGTTCAATAAACTGTTCAACAAATTGCTGATTGAGAATCCGTATGATGACCCTGACTGTATTGGCGGCGCGGTAAAAACATTGCATAAATTGTTCTACTGCTTTTTGTGCTGGTGTATCCTTGAAACCGTATTGTTCAGCAAGTTGCATTTGAAAATCAAAACGCAAATGATCTACGGCTTTGCCGGCCATACAATGTAAATGAAAGCGACAAGTCATCAGCCAGTTTACGGCCTGGCGTAGTTCAATCATTTCATCGTGGGTGAGCAAGCGACGCTGGTACATAATACGGTAGCTGTCGCTATGGTATAGTCGCTTAATACACCACAACAAGTGATGAAAATCACGGATACCACCGGGATAGGTTTTAATATCAGGCTCAAGATTGTCATATTCCTGATAATGGCGTTGGATAAGTTCATCTATTTTTGCTTGTAGAAAGGCACTGTCAGTCCAGCGAGATGAAGCGCATAGCGTGTTAAATAATGCCGGTTGCTGCGGCACACCAGCCAGATCACGTGCTTCCAGCAGACTGGTATAGAGGTGTAAATCGGTCTGGCTATCCTGTAAACAACCCTCAAAGCTGCGCACACTATGGCTGACTTTCAAACCTTCATCCCATAATGCCTGTAAGAATGTGGATATCGAGATATCACATACAGCATCAGTAGGGGTGATAATAACGATATCAACGTCAGAAAAAGGATGTAATTGGCACCGCCCATAACCACCAATAGCCAGCAGTGAGCAATGACTGAGTGCCTCAGGCCAATACTGGCGCATAATCCGGTCGACCTGGCTGCTCAATTGCTTGAGAATAAGACGGATTGGAGTGCTGCGTTGTAGCTGAGATTGCAATGTGCCAAATAAATGGTGCTTATCCACGGCCATGTGCTTTTTCTTCATCACGCAAAGTCAGCACCTCATAACCATCCGGTGTTACCAGAAGGGTATGCTCCCACTGGGCCGATAAAGGACGGTCGCGTGTTACCGCTGTCCAACCATCGGGCAGGACTTTAACACTAGCTTTACCCGCATTAATCATTGGTTCAATGGTGAAAGTCATACCTGCTTGCACACTAAGGCCGGTGTCAGGTTTGCCGTAGTGTAATACCTGGATCGCATCTTCATGAAATTCAGAACCAATACCATGACCGCAAAATTCACGCACTACCGAAAAATGCTGTTTTTCAGCATGTTGTTGAATTACATAGCCGATATCACCCAAATGAATACCAGGTCTGACAATCTCAATACCTTTCCATAGACATTCATAGGTCACTTCAACCAAGCGTTTAGCCATAATAGAAGACTCGCCAATAAAAAACATTTTACTGGTATCGCCATGGTAGCCATCTTTAATAATGGTCACGTCGATATTGAGAATATCGCCTTTTTTGAGCTTCTTATCTCCCGGGATACCATGACAGACTACATGATTGACTGAGGTGCAGATTGATTTAGGAAAGCCTTTATAATTGAGCGGTGCCGGAATGGCATCTAACTCATTAACAATAAAATTATGACACAACGTGTTAAGCTCATCTGTTGTGATACCGGCTTGGACATATGGCCCGATCATGTCTAAAACACTGGCCGCCAGGCGGCCGGCAATGCGCATTTTTTCGATTTCTTGAGGGGACTTGATATGAATTTCCACTTAATTTGCAACATCTTATTGCTGTTAACCAGCCGTTATGGTATAAATTCGCACGATCGATTGCAAATGATTAGCAAAGTCATTGCATAACTTAACGTCGTTACCATCCTCAACTTAACGATAGTTATGCAGTGGCTTTGTTACATGCAGTTGGTTGAAATAACACGCTGATCGTCACACCCTCTGGGTGCATTGTGTCAAAATAGCGGTAGTGAGTGAGATTTTTCTATCACTAAGGTTATTTTCCGGTGTTGGATGGTGCGGATCAAGCGGTAGATTACAACCCATACCAAGGAGAAAACCATGTCGCAAGCAACCATGCGTGAAATGTTGCAGGCTGGTGTGCATTTTGGCCACCAGACTCGCTTTTGGAACCCTAAAATGGCCGAGTACATTTTTGGGGAACGTCATAAAATTCATATTATCAATCTAGAAAAAACCTTGCCGTTGTATCAAGATGCGGTCAATTATCTTGCCAGTATTGCTGCCAAAGGCGGTAAAATATTATTTGTCGGAACCAAACGTTCTGCACAACAAGTGGTTGCCCAAGAAGCTGCTCGTGCCGGCATGCCCTATGTTAATCATCGCTGGTTAGGCGGTATGTTAACCAACTATAAAACGGTGCGACAATCAATCAAACGCTTGCGTGATTATGAAAAAATGTGTGATGAAGGCATGCTGGAGCGTGTGATTAAAAAAGAAGCGCTCAAGCGTGAGCGTGAAATTGCAAAATTGGAGCGCAGCTTTGGTGGTATTAAAGAGATGGGCGGCTTACCGGACGCCTTATTTGTTATCGATGCTAAAGAAGAAAGTATTGCTATTACCGAAGCACGTCGCTTGAGTATTCCTGTGGTTGCAATTGTTGATACTAATAGCGACCCTGATGGCGTGGACTATGTAATTCCGGGTAACGATGATGCGACCCGCGCAATTAGTTTTTATTTAAAGGGCATTGTTGATGCTATTTTAGATGCTAAAGCAGCCAATCAAACTGGTAGCGAAGAAGAAATTATTGAAGTGACTGAGGAAGTTATTGAAAAGCCCAAGAAAAAAGTGACCGTAAAGAAAACAACTTCGCAGGTCGAAGAAAAACCAGCCGAAGAACCGCCTGCCTCTGAGAAACCGGCCGCTGAGCAAAAAGCTGAGTCTCAAGCCAAGCCGGTAACAGTAGAAGAGAAGAAACCTGCTGAGAAAAAAGTAACGGCGAAGAAAACTGCGGCTAAAAAGACAGACGAAGCACAGAAGCCTGCTGCGGCTAAAAAAGCTGCTGTGGAAAAAACTGACGCAACAGATAAACCGGCCACTAAAAAAACGACTACTAAGAAGGCCAGTGAGGATAAACCTGCAGCCAAGGAAACCACTGCTAAAAAACCTGCCGCTAAGAAAGCTGCAGATGATAAAGCAGAGGAAACAAAGGCAGAGTAAATCAAAAACATCTCCCAGGCCCTTATCAAATATGGTAAGGGTGCTTTATTGATAAGAGGTATTTAAAAATGGCAAATATTAGTGCATCACTGGTTAAAGAATTACGTGAGAGAACCGGCGCTGGCATGATGGAATGCAAAAAAGCTTTGGTTGCGGCCAATGGTGATATCGAAACGGCAATTGAAGAAATGCGTAAAGCAGGTCAGGCTAAAGCCGATAAGAAAGCTGGCCGTATCGCTGCCGAAGGCGTGATTATTGTTAAAGTCTCTGCTGACCATCACAAGGCGATTATCCTTGAAGTGAACAGTGAAACTGATTTTGTGGCGCGTGATGAGAATTTCCAACGTTTTGTTGATGAAGTATCTGATGCTGCATTGGTCCACAATGTTGGTGACATTGAAACATTAAACAGTTTGTCACTGGGTGATCGGACTGTTGATGAAGCACGTCGTGCACTGATTCATAAGATCGGTGAGAATATTAATGTACGTCGTATTGAGCTGATCGAGACTTCAGGTAATTTGGGTGCCTATGTGCATGGTGGGCGTATTGGTGTATTGGTTGAGCTTAATCCAGGTAATCAAGAATTGGCTAAAGATTTGGCGATGCACGTAGCGGCAAGCAGCCCGATTGTCGTCAGCCAAAATGATGTGCCTGAAGCCGTGGTGGCTAAAGAAAAAGAAATCTTTATTGCCCAGGCGCAAGAGAGTGGTAAGCCAATGGAAATCATTGAGAAAATGATTCAAGGGCGCTTGCGTAAATTCCTGGATGAAGTCAGCTTGATGGGGCAGCCGTTTGTTAAAGACCCCAATACCAAAGTTGCCGATCTGGTTAAATCGCACAATGCCGAAGTGAAACGTTTTATTCGTTTTGTCGTCGGCGAGGGTATTGAGAAAGAAGAAGTAGACTTTGCCACTGAAGTGATGCAGCAAGCGAAGTCGGTCTAAGATTGCTTATCACTATCACCGTCTCCCAGTTTGTATAAGCAAACGTAGGTACAATTTCGCTATCATGCAAGGGCATATGACTATTGCAGGACAGTAACGCATATACAATGATGAGTTAATGCCAAATAGGGCTGATCCAATATCAGTGGAGCAGCTATAGTATGACACAGGATGTGAGAGGCGATGAATGGACTTACACAAGAGCAGACTAGCACTTCAGCAACAGATGCGTTGAGATTTAGCTGTTTTATCTCCGCTGAAGAAAACTTAACACCGGATCAAGTGCAAATCTACGCGATAGCAACTGTGGTGGAGCGTAACCGGATAGCTTATCGTGTCAATGTGGTACAAAAGGAAGCCTTTTTCCAGCTTGGCGAATGTCCGGAGACCAGGAAAGACAGGTTTTTTCCTTTAAGCATTGAGGCGTATCAAAAGCTTGCCGAAAAAAAGCATGTCAGTGAGGGAGGGCAGACCGAACTTACGGCTAGTGACTGTTCATTTTTAGTATTGTGGGATGACTTTTGGCCAGTTGTTGGGGGAAAAACCTCTATTCCGTTTATTGGGGCACCTATTGCAACAGCTATTTCAAAAGCCATTGAAGAAGATAGTGCTGGTAAACTGGCAGGTTTATCCGCATTAGGTGTGGATTTACTCAACCAAACAGTATCGAATGTCTCATTGCCGGCTGTTGCTGCTGAGCATGGCTGTAAGAAAAAGGAGTACCTTTAGAAACAAACCAAGAGCAAATCATTAACACGCATAAGAATCGATGGTGGTTGGCTGACCTGACTTTAAAGGCAACAGAAAAGGTTCATAATCAGTGGCTTTCTTTAGGCTTTGCCGGACAAAAGATTTGTCTTCAAGATCGGGTTTATGTAATACCGGATCATTTAGCAACAGCCATCAAAACAGTAACCAATAAGGACAAGGATTATATTGGTAAAAGCCCTGAAACGTTTAAAGAACTGCTGTTAGCAGAGCTGCAAAAAATTAAAGGATCAACAGTCAAGTTATTAACCTCCAGGGATGTCTGGACACAAAAATTATACAATGGGCCTGTTGGAGAACAATCAGCTACCGCTTTTTTTGATGAAATGTTAAAGGATTCATCGCCTAAACAGGCATGTAACAATACCAGTATCGACTCAACACCAACAGGCCCAGTATAAAAACTGTAATGCAATACGTTAAGATAAAGATGTCAAAATAGCGCCCAAGCTATTATGTGGAAGTTACCTCTGATTGATGTTTGGTAGCTGCACGTACAAAGCTGCTAAACAGTGGATGGCCATCACGCGGCGTGGAAGTAAATTCAGGATGGAACTGACAAGCCATAAACCAAGGGTGATCGGGTAGTTCAATCATTTCAACCAACTTGCCGTCAACCGAGCATCCGCCAACGACCAGGCCAGCGTCTTCAAGTTGTTTGAGGTATTGATTATTCACTTCATAGCGATGACGATGGCGTTCGCTAATGTGTTTGCCAGCATAAATATCAGCGGCTTTGGAGCCAGGTTGAAGCTGACAGGTCTGCGCACCCAAACGCATGGTGCCACCCAGATAAGCATTATGATCACGCACTTCTTTTTGGCCTTTGGCATCTAACCATTCGGTAATCAGGCCGACTACCGGATAAGGTGTTTTACTGTCAAACTCAGAGCTATTGGCGTTATCAAGCTTAGCCACGTGGCGCGCAAACTCCACCAGTGCCAATTGCATGCCTAAGCAAATACCTAAATAAGGGACTTTGTGTTCTCGGGCATATTGAGCTGCCAGGATTTTGCCTTCTGTACCACGGTCACCAAATCCACCAGGAACCAGGATAGCATCCACCTGACTTAAATGCGTTGCAGCATCATCTTGCTCAATACGCTCAGCATCGACATAGTGAATCTTCACTTTAGTGTGAGTGTGGATACCAGCATGAAATAACGACTCATTTAACGATTTATAGGCATCGGCCAGTTCGACATATTTACCCACCATGGCAATGGTCACTTCACACTCATACTGATTCAATGCTGCGACCACACGGTCCCATTCACTTAAGTTAGCTGACTTCACTGCTAGATTGAGCTTACTGATGACGCAAACGTCCAAGCCTTGCTCATGAAATTGACGAGGAATTTTATAAATATGATCAACGTCTGGCGCTGAGAACACAGCATTAACATCCACATTGGTAAACAACGCGATTTTCTTACACTCATGATCAGATAGCGCTGTCTCAGAGCGGCACACCAACACATCCGGTTGAATACCGATGGAGCGTAATTCTTTGACCGAATGTTGGGTCGGCTTGGTCTTCATCTCACCGGTGGCTTTAATATACGGCACTAATGTCAGATGCAGGAATAAGGTATTATGGCTACCGAGTTCCACCCGTAGTTGGCGGATGGCTTCCAGAAATGGGAGTGACTCAATGTCACCTACAGTGCCGCCAATCTCAACCAATGCAACATCATAGCCTTTACCGGCAGCCAATATGCGTGATTTGATCTCATCGGTAATGTGTGGGATGACCTGTACGGTGGCACCGAGATAATCACCACGGCGCTCTTTATCGATCACAGTTTGATAAACGCGTCCGGTAGTGAAATTATTACCTTGTGTCATACGAGTGCGGATAAAACGCTCGTAATGCCCCAGGTCCAGGTCAGTCTCGGCACCGTCTTCAGTGACAAATACCTCACCATGTTGGTATGGGCTCATGGTGCCTGGGTCGACATTGATGTATGGGTCCAATTTCATCATGGTCACTTTAAGACCGCGAGCTTCTAAAAGTGTGCCTAAACAGGCAGCAGAAATTCCTTTACCTAACGACGAAACCACGCCACCGGTAACAAAAACAAAACGAGTTGGTTGTGTCATATTGAACTACCACTGTGAGAATCACAATGGGTCTTTAGTATAGAGTAAGATTATGCTGCTCACAACTTGGCAGTGGTATTTAAAACAGGGCTGCTTCATCTGTGTTAGAGCGGGTCCTGGTCTAACAGTCCTTTTAATTGATATAACATCTCCAATGCCTGGCGGGCAGTAAGCTCATCAATATCCAGTTGTGCCAACTGCGCCTCGACTTTACTGGCTTGAACCGGCGCAAACAAATCTGCCTGTAGTGGGGAAGCACTCTGAGCGGCCTGCTGGGATTCTAATTGATGTAAATAGGTTTTAGCCTGTTCGATTACCTGGTGAGGAATACCGGCAAGTTTGGCCACTTGAATACCGTAACTTTGACTGGCAGGGCCTTGTTTGACTTCATGCAGAAATACAATGTCATCCCCATGTTCTACCGCGCTTAAATGCACGTTGTGTACCGTAGCAAACTCATCAACTAGCTGAGTTAATTCAAAATAATGGGTGGCAAATAAGCACATGGCCTGGCATTGAGTCACTAAGTAGGATGCTGCAGCCCAGGCCAGTGACAGGCCATCGAAAGTGCTGGTGCCGCGTCCCACCTCATCCATCAATACCAGGCTATTGGGTGTAGCGTGGCGCAAAATATGCGCGGTTTCGGTCATTTCCACCATAAAAGTTGAGCGACCACTGGCTAGATCATCTGCTGCACCGATGCGTGTAAAAATGCGATCCACCGGACCAATTTTGGCTGCAGTAGCGGGCACATAACTGCCGGTATGGGCCAGCAAGGTAATGAGTGCGCTTTGGCGCATGTAAGTAGACTTGCCACCCATATTGGGCCCGGTAATCATCAGCAGTTGGCGCTGACTATTGAGTTTAGTGTTGTTGGGGATAAAGCTATCTTCCAATACTGATTCTACGACCGGATGACGTCCAGCTTGGATGTCAATACAGCGCTCACTGACCATTTGCGGTGGGGTTAAGTTTAAGCTGGTTGCCCGCTCAGCCAGGCTATGGAGTACATCAACCACGGCTACTGCCTGAGCGCAAATTTGTAGTGTGCCTAGATGTTGTTGTAATTGTATTAATAGCGCCTCATACAGTGCTTTCTCACGTGCTAAGGCGCGTTCACGACTGCTTAATACTTTATCTTC
>JANQIS010000185.1 GCA_028282045.1 Gammaproteobacteria bacterium | reverse complement strand
GGCCATGTTGCGCACCGTACCGCCCATAGCATCCCAAACCGAAAAAACCCTACCACCCATACCACAAGAAGGCGCGGTGTATGTCAGCAAAGAAGATATTAAAAACTGTGATGCTTTGGCACTGGGTTCGCCAACACGTTTTGGCAATATGGCTGCACCATTAAAGTATTTCCTCGATACCACCGGAGATTTATGGTTAAGCGGTCAGTTAATTGATAAGCCAGCCGGTGTCTTTACTTCAACTTCATCATTGCATGGTGGCCAGGAAACTACATTACTTTCTATGATGTTACCGCTGATACATCACGGTGCAGTTATTTGTGGTTTACCCTATTGCGAACCGGCTCTGAGCCGTACCAGAACCGGTGGCACACCCTATGGACCATCACATTATGCCGGTCCTGATAGTGACCTGGCTTTGTCTGATGATGAAAAAGAACTCTGCCAGGCATTGGGCAAGCGTCTGGCTAATTTGGTGTCCTCATGCAGTTGATCCTGGCCTCCTCTTCACCGGCACGGGCACAAGTACTCAGCAAACTGGCCATCCCGTTCGAGCAAATCTCTCCACACGTGGATGAGACTGCACTCCCAGATGAGTCACCACAGCAAATGGTGGAGCGCCTGGCCATTGCCAAGGCCCGCAAGGTGGCTGAGTGTTATGACAATCCCTTGGTCATTGGCGCTGATCAAGTTGCCGTAATCAACAATGAGCCCGTGGGCAAACCCCATACCGTAACACGCGCTCTCGAACAGCTATTACAGGCCAGCGGTAAAGCGATTACGTTCTACAGTGGCTTGTGTTTGATTAACACACATGACGGTACAATACAGTCTTGCTTAGAACCTTATACTATTCACTTCAAAAATTTTGATCAACGTACCGCCGCTGCCTATATTGAAAAAGACCAGCCCCTACAATGTGCCGGTAGCTTTCGCTCAGAAGGTTTGGGTATAGCACTCACTGAACGTTATGAAGGTGACGACCCTAACGCGATTATTGGCCTGCCACTGATGCGTTTACTGGGCATGTTTGAAGCGTGTGGTGTTAGTGTGCTATTTCATTGACAAACTCAAAGATCAAGCCTAGTGGGGGTGGCAGTATGGTTTGTATTTTTTTTAATATTCTCCACTGAAGGGTAAGCCGGTTGGGTTTTCGGTGTAATATCCACCGAATCAACGTTTAGTGCGCCGTGAATATTTTGCTCCTCGCCTTCAATATTACCTAATGGGATTTGGCCATCATTCATAATACGCTGCAGAATCAACTTACGATTTTGTAAATAAGCATTACGCATGGCAATATAAGGATCAATCGCATCTTGAGTGATAAAGTCGAGTTTTGGTAGTGTATCTGTAGCCAATTGCAACATATACAAGCCAGCAATTGGGTATTGGTGCCAAGTTGGCCTAACGTAACTAACCGGATTCATAAAGTAGTCGGGCACTAAACTGAGCGTATCACGCAAAGTACTTGGCCCTAAAACAGGAATGATAAAATAAGGTGAATCAGGCCATATACCCCAACGGGCCAACGTTAAACCAAAACTTTGTGTATGCGGCTCAAGCCCAACTTTAGATGCTACATCAATAACGCCAAACAATCCCAATGTTGTATTAAGAACCAAACGCCCTACGTCCCTGAGTGTATAACGCCAATTCAATTGTAAAACATCATTGGCGATATCAGGCACGGTGAAAATGTTATTAAAAAAGTTACGCACACCGGTACGTGCTTCACTGGGCACAACATACTTATAACCACTCACGGCCGGCTCAACAAAGGTTTTGTTAAAATCCATATTGAACTGAAAAGCAACCCGATTATAGCCTTCCAGGGGATCAGGGTTTTGCTGCGTAGCGCAACCACTTAGTAGCAATACCGTTGCTATAATAATCCCAAAACTGATAAATCTAATTCGCACGTATTATTTTTCACTTATCACACACCCGTGGCATGATAGCACATCCGTGCTAGAATTTCTCAATATCATATTGATTTTTGTGACTCTACAGCAATATATTTAGCAAAAAATATGCCACAAAAGGGAGCAAAATCAGTTATCGCCTCTTTTTCAAATCACGATAAAAGTTCTCATGAACACCCAATGCCAACAATAATCTTAATTTAGGATTCCACTCATAAGCCAATAGAATTTCTTGTTGGTGAATTTTAAACTTATAAACGTACACATTAGCTAAATCACCCTTCTTTTCTTCACCTATTCCAGGGTTTTCGATAATTTCACGAATTGCTTCATTAACTTTGGACTTTTCCTGTTTATGTAACTTTTTGTATGATCTTTTAAATGCTGGCATTTGTTTGATAGTTATATCAGACATTTCATTGCTCAAAATCAAAAGGCTCCGCCAATGTTCGGCTAGATTGCTTCGATATCAAAAGCTCTTTGACAAAATCAATGGGCAGGTCAGGATTGTCCAAAGCACACTTACCTATTTTTGCCCAAAACTCAATTTGATGCGGAATAGACCGGCACTCAGCACTGGCAACCTCTCTCGCTGCATTATAAACATCTTCATTAATTCTAATCGGCACGCCCATCAAACCATCCCACAAAAGTATCTACACACTACAAATGTAGTATACCATTAACTATGCTTTAACGGAAGTAAGGGCGTGTTTAGTCACGACCATTGTTCTTGATCTTTAGCTCAAGCCCAAATTATCAGCCACCTGATTTAATTCTTTCACCGCATTGATAGAAAGCTGCAGATTGCTCTGTTCTGCATCGGTAAGGCGTACCTCAATCACTTCCTCAACCCCATTGGCACCGATCTTAGTCGGTACTCCAACAAACAGGGCTTCATCAACACCATATTGACCTTTTGTCAGCTTAGCTGCACAAGGCACAATGCGCTTTTTATCCAGCAGATAGCTCTCAGCCATATAAATCGCTGAGGTTGCCGGTGCATAAAATGCCGAACCGGTTTTTAATAAACCAACAATTTCACCGCCGCCTTTACGAGTCCGCTCAACAATCTCATCCAAACGACTTTGCTTGATAGCGCCTTTAGCGACCAAGGCATCCAATGACTCACCGGCAATATTACTCATACCTGTCAATGGCACCATACTGTCACCATGCCCACCCAGCACATAGGCTTGCACTTGGTTAACTGACACACCAAATTCCCAGGCTAAGAAAGTGCGAAAACGTGAAGAATCTAAAACACCTGCCATCCCAACAATCATGTTATCAGGCACTTCAGAGAAGTTTTGCAATAACCGTACCATGATATCCAAAGGGTTAGTGACACAAATAACAAAAGCTTTAGGACAGTATTTTTTAATACCCTCACCGACATCTTTCATCACTTTGGCATTAACGCTCAGCAAATCATCGCGGCTCATGCCTGGCTTGCGCGCTACTCCGGCAGTGACAATGACCACATCAGCATCCTTGATGGTCTGATAGTCATTTGAGCCAATAACATTTGCATCAAAACCTTCTACCGGAGCACATTGTGCTAAATCAAGTGCCTTACCCTGGGGTATACCTTCGGTAATATCAAATAACACCACATCGCCCAAATTCTTTAACAAAGCTAAATGGGCCAAAGTTCCACCGATATTTCCTGCACCAATCAAAACAATTTTTTTACGTGACATTGATATCTCCAATTCGATTTAAGTTTTGTTAATCATAGTAGCCCAACTCTGTATTGGTAGCCATAACCGTATTAAGCCCTTGCCACACCTGTTTTTACGGCTGCCTCAATCACTTTGGGAACAATCCACTCTTTCAAGCGCTCATCAGTCGGTTTGGGCAAAATATAATCTGCACCAAATCCCTTGAGTGGTTCGTTAGGATAAGCCGCTTTAACAGCGTCTGGCACCGGCTGCTTTGCAAGCTGTCGAATCGCCTCTGTCGCTGCAATATACATTTCTGTATTGATATTTCGTGCCCGACAGTCCAAAGCAGCTCGAAAGATATAAGGGAAACACAGCACGTTATTTACCTGGTTTGGCATGTCTGAACGCCCTGTCGCTACAATACAATCATCGCGTGTTGCAGCCACTACCTCAGGATGAATTTCCGGGTCTGGGTTAGACAACGCAAATACAATAGGGTTAGCTGCCATTTTTTTTAACTGCTCTGCTGAGAGAATATCCGGTCCAGACACACCAATAAATACATCAGCACCGGCAATGACATCATCTAATGTGCGCTTATCAGTCTGACGCGCAAAGGCAAATTTATACGGGCCAATACCATGACGCTCAGTGTGGATAACTCCCTGACTATCGAGCATATAGATATTTTGGCGCTTGGCGCCCAAGCGTACTAAAAACTGTATACTGGCAATCCCTGCCGCACCGGCTCCAACACACACAATCTGCACATCTTCCAGGGCCTTACCTTGCAGCTCCAAAGCATTTAATAGCCCTGCAGCAGTAATAATCGCTGTACCATGTTGGTCATCATGAAACACAGGAATATCAAGTAATTTTTTCAGTTCATATTCAACCTGAAAGCACTCCGGCGCCTTAATATCTTCCAGGTTAATACCACCAAAAGTTGGCGCAATATTCACAATTGTCTCAACCATCTCAGCGACGCTTTGAGCACTAATCTCGATATCAAATACATCAATATTAGCAAAACGCTTAAACAACACGCCCTTACCTTCCATAACAGGCTTACTTGCTAAAGCACCACGGTTACCGAGACCAAGAATGGCTGAACCATTACTAATAACACCAACTAAGTTACCTTTGTTAGTATAGCGATACACATCATCGGGATTATCAGCAATCTGGCGTACTGGTTCAGCAACCCCAGGGCTATAAGCCAATGCTAAATCATTCTGTGTTTCCGTTGGTTTAGTAATACGTACCGCCAATTTACCGGGAGTCGGTTTCTCATGATATTCTAAGGCCGCTTGGCATAGTGGTTGATCAGACATAATCATTCTTGTTATATGTAATTGGCTGCTATTATGCCAAAAATCCCTCGATGATATAATCACGCGATCGTAATCTTATAAATGCCTAGACGCCAATCAATGTTTAATTACAAGCCCGGATATGTCATCACGTTGCCCAGGTAATCGCCCCACAGCGCTTTGAGGATGAGCATCAAGTGACATGAAATGAATAAAACCCACCGTTTTACTCTAGAGCATGTCATTAAAGTGTCATATTTGACAGTGAAATACCTAGTTTAAATAGGGTGTATATTTCAATATATTTATAATATCCTTAGGCAAATCACGACCTTACCCTTCTCATAGTGAGATTGACAAATTTAAGCTTTGCAATCTATAGCCGATTACTTTTATACTAGGTTAAACATTTTAATAACATTAAATTAACAATAATAAATAATTCAGGCCAGAGAGGTGAGACGACATGAGCAACAGACATACCTTAATTCGAGAGATATTCAATCGTATCCCACGCACCTATAAAGGGTTTAACCGTAATGGTGAGCATATCGTGCAAATCACTCAACATACTACAGCAATGTACGCTACATTAGAAAAACTCTCTGATCATGATCTGCTGGATTTAGCAGATCAAATGGCCATTGTTATTGATTCGGTTGAAGCTTAACAACATTATTGCTGTAACCACTGAGGTACGCAAGCGAGCGCTGTAGCCAAGTTTTCTGGCTGGGTGCCGCCAGCTTGCGCCATATCAGCCCTGCCACCACCTTTGCCACCGACTTGTTGGGCAACAAAGCGAATTAAGTCTCCTGCTTTATAACGAGCCGTGAGATCATCTGTTACCCCGGCGACCAGATTGACTTTATCACCACGTTTTAAACCGAGCACAATCACAGCCGAACCCAATTGCAGCTTCAATTGATCCAGCAACTCGCGCATGGCTTTAGGCTCGATATCACAAACTTCTGCAGCCAACAATTTAACACCGTCCACATCAATCACCTGATCAGCCAAGTTGTCAGAGTTCGCAACTGCCTGCTCTGCTTTGAGCTTATCCAACGCCTTTTTTAACTGACGCTGATCAAGCAACAGTTGATTTAGCTTATCCACCAACTGCTCCCGACTCGATTTCAATAATACAGCAACCGTTTGCTGTGGTGTAGTAAGCTGTTGAAAATGCACTAGCGCTGCCTCACCTGTTATCGCCTCGATA
>JANQIS010000175.1 GCA_028282045.1 Gammaproteobacteria bacterium | reverse complement strand
ATTAACTCATCAGACATTGCCTGTGACACCTGGCGTGTACCCCACAATATCACCAGAACCAAGAAGCATGTGAGTGGTTTAGTAATAGCGATATGGATATTTAGTACCTTGTTCATATAGAACAATATTCCCAACACCACGACCATAACTGCCAGGCGTGTCCAAGAAAGCTCTAACCAACAATATTTCTTAAATTCCGGATTCATGACTGAGCTCCTCGTAAACTGGCAAAATAACGATCTTGTAACTTCGTCTCAACCTGATTGAAGCAGACAATAGGCACATTGGCTTGCACTAAACGTTTCAATAAGGCACTTTGTGATACAGTGTCACCGCCCCATAAGAAAGTTGCTTCTAAATTCTGTACTTGTAATTCGTGCACATTGGCTTCTTGACGTAATAACGACTCGAGTTTTTCCATCGGCTCAGTCAGTATAATATGGATTTTATACTGCGCCTGACTTTCCTCTGGCACGGTATGATCAACTAATTTTCCTCCACGCAGGATCAGCATATTCTGACAATAGCTTTCCAGCTCGGCTAAGATATGTGAGGATACAATGAGTGTCATGCCTTGGTCCCTTAGCTGGCGCATCAAGACACTCAATTCTTGTCGCGCTTCAGGGTCTAAACCAGACGCAGGTTCATCTAACAGCAGTAATTGTGGCTGGTGCACAATAGCGGTACCAATGCCGGTGCGTTGTCTCCAACCTCGTGATAGGGTACTGGTCTTTTTATCTTGATAGGGATCTAAGGATAGCTTGGCCATGACTTGCTTTACTGCTTCTTGGCATGCAGTGCCTTTTAATCCTTGTATTGCGGCAGCATGCTCTAAACACTGCGCTACCGTTAAATCGGTATACAGACCAAAATCATCAGCCAGATAGCCGAGTTTTTTGTGAATCTGGCGTGGGTGCTCATGTACATTAGTGCCATCGAGGATGACCTCACCTGCAGATGGCGATTGCAGTGCTGCTAAGCAACGCAATAACGTTGTTTTTCCGGCGCCATTTGGACCAATGAGCGCAGTAATCGTTTGTGGCTTAAGGGTAAACGACACATCTGATAAAGCCGCCTTATCAAAATACTCATAGCAAAGATGTTTTACATAAAGCATACATCACACCCGGTAAGACGAAAATACAATACTGCCATCATATCGTTTTGCTTAACGACGTCAATCCAGGGCAAACTCCGTTATGTCACAAATAGCATATTTCCTTTGAGTAGATATAATCTAAAGTATATCTTGATAATCTCTATCATTAAGAGGAAATATGCCAAAGCGTGTTTGTTTGGCTTTCTTAAAACTGACTTCCCAACATATCCATGCTGTGCGTTTGGTTCTGTTGCTTGCAGTGAGTGTGGCCGGTCTGGTTGGGTGTAATAGCCCGCGCTTAAATAACCCGGGTAATCCACCGCTAGATTCGATGCAACGCGTGATTGATGCCAGTGTGCTACAAGATAATCAGTTAATGCATGAGTTTAGTAGTAACCGGCAGATCGATCAGGCCGTGCATGAGGCGCTTATGCCGACCCCTTCATTTAACCAGGTAGCATTGACTGGTAAAGCGCAGTATTTTGATGTTTCTGCCGATAGTGTTCCGGCACGGGCCTTTTTTATGAGTTTAGTTAAAGGTACCGACGAGAATATTACCGTGAACCCTAAGATTAGCGGTACCATTACGTTAGACTTAAAACATGTTACGTTGGAGCAGGTATTAGCTGCAGTAAAAGATAATTACGGCTACCAGTATCACAAAACACCTTACGGTTATGAAGTTTATCCCTCGCGGTTAGAATCACGAGTGTATACCGTAAATTATTTAAATGCGGTACGTAACGGTGGTTCTTATGTTGCAGTGGATTCAGGGTTGATTAGCCAGGAGCGTAATCAGGAGACAACGTCAACTGGTACGGTTAATAATACCACCCAAGATGTTTCAACCCCCAGCTCAAGTGTGAAAACCACATCGACCATAGACTTTTGGCCAGGTTTGAAGGCCGCTTTAGAGGCCATTATCGGTGCTGGTGAAAATACCAAAGAGCGTGTGGTTATTGAGCCGGCTTCCGGTTTGGTTGTCGTGACTGTGCCGCCGGCCATGCAAACACAGGTTGCCCATTACATCGACCGCTTAAATGGCAGTATGTCGCGCGAGGTGATGATTGAGGCAGAAATTCTTAAGGTGACACTCAGCAAAGGTTTTCAGTCAGGTATTAATTGGACCTTGTTAGGGGCCACCCAAGTTGGTAATACCAACCTAACAGATAGTCTATCGTCATTTACTCCGATATTCACTCTCAGCGGTAAAATTGGCAGCTTAAATACAGTGATTAGTTTGCTTTCTGCGCAAGGGAATGTGCAAGTGCTCTCCAGCCCAAGAATTTCGGCAATCAACAACCAAAAAGCCGTGATTAAAGTGGGGACCGATGAGTATTTTATTACCGATGTCTCTAATACTGTTAGTGGTAGTGGTTCTGATGCTCAGAGTACTCAGGACGTGACCATGCAGCCATTTTTCTCTGGTATTTCATTGGGTGTGACACCGACAATTACGCAGCAGGGCAACGTGTATCTGCAGATTCATCCTATTGTTAGTACGGTAACAGATGCCAGTAAGACCTATACGCTCAATGGCGCTTCCAACACCATTCCGTCAGCAAAGAGCGACATTGATGAGTCAGATAGCGTGGTTTATGCCCGTTCAGGACAGGTGATTGTTTTGGGCGGTCTGATTCAAAATCAATCCAGTGAATACTTAGGTTCAACGCCATTTTTAGCCAAGATTCCATTTGTGGGCGCACTGTTTAGGCAAACCAATCAATCTTCAACTAAAGAAGAATTGGTGATCTTATTAAAACCGGTTGTAGTTAATGATGAACGATGGGCAGGAGCCATGCAGCAAACTCAAGCCGACTATCGAAACTTCAGGCAGGGCTATCATTTTGGTACTTTCCCTCAACGGTTCGGCAATACCGGAGAAATGCAAGGACTGCATAATATGCCTCTGTCAAAGCCACAAACACCGACACCGTTGCCGGCAGTATCGCCCAGGCATGAGCAATCTCAAAATCATGTGCCAACCTTACACCAGGGGGCTTAACCATGTATTTATGCCACTTTGGATTTAACAGTTTACCCTTTTCATTAACGCCCGATACCGGCTTTTACTGTGACTTAAATTGCGGTCATGAAGCGCTGGCTATGTTACAAACCTGTCTGAATGAAGGTGAAGGGTTTATCAGTTTAAGTGGAGAAGTGGGGTTAGGGAAGACATTACTTTGTCGGCGTCTATTGGCCAATTTGGATAAAAATTATGCTGCAGCCTACATCCCAAGCCCAAGCTTTACCCCGGCAGAGCTGCGTTCGGCACTGGCACGTGAGCTAGGTGTTAAAATGACACAAAATGCAGAGGTATTGCAACACCATTTGGTTGAGCGGTTATGCCAGTTACACCAACAGAATAAGAAAGTAGTATTGATTATTGATGAAGCCCAGACTTTGTCGGATGAATCTTTAGAATTCGTGCGTCTGTTAACCAATATTGAAACTCAAACTCATAAGCTATTGCAGGTGGTATTATTTGCTCAGCCAGAGTTGTCCCGGCGTCTTAAACAGCCGCATTTAAGGCAATTACGCCAGCGTATTGTCTTTTCCTATCAGTTGCGTGCGCTGAAATCAGAGGAGGTCGCAGCTTATATTGCATACCGGTTGAACCGTGCAGGATATCGCCGAGGCGTGTTGTTTAATCCTGCAGCAGTGAGGGCGATTGCCCGCTATAGTGGTGGTGTGCCTAGAGTGATCAATATTATTTGTCATAAAGCGTTGATAGCAGCTTACGGTGCGGGCGTTGAACAAGTCACATTAAGTCATGTTAAGGCCGCGGTGAAAGATGGGGATACTGTCATGGGCGTATCATCGCAGTGTGTACCGTTACGCTATCTGATGCTGGGGGCGATGATGGCATTGGGCTTATTAACCTTTGTACTGCGCCAGCACGGTTAGAGAGGGTCTGATGAGTCTGATTAACAAAATGCTTAAAGAGGTTGAAAAAAGAGAGGCTAAGCAGCCGGGTGAAGCTAAGGTGCCGTTTCGTTTGCAGCGCCTGGGATTTGCAAAAGGTCGCACTTATGGTGTATTGCTTTGGTTGATCTGGATTATTGTATTTGCGTTATTATTCTTTGTTGCGTACCAATATTTTTATGGACGTGGCATGATGCAGCATGCACTGGTGAAAGATGTTCATCGCCGCCCTGTTGCCATTGAAGCATCCCAGCTTGCTGTAGCATCAACATTGCAACAAATTAGTTGGTCAACCAAAGCTCAAGGAGAAAACGTTATTCGGTTAGAACTGAATAAAGCACCACCATTTACCGTTCATAAAGATAATAGGCAGTATGTTGTTGAGCTACAAGATACCAATCCCATCAGTCAAATGAAATTGCCTGATGTGGCAGCCAGTACAGTGATTCAATCATTACAATTACAACAAAAGCAGAACAATCTTGCTGTTGTGATTGTCTTGAAAGTACCTGCTAAACTGCAAAGAGTGATGCATCGCAGTGGCGGGCATACAGATCTGTTATTGGTTTTCGTGCCTGAGGTGGCATCAGTAGACCAAAGCGCTCACTTGCAGAGCCAGGTTGAAAAAGCGCCATTAACGCCAGAGGAAAAAGCGCAACAAGCCTATCAAAGTGCTATTGCTATGGCAGAGAGTGGTCAGCTTCATAGTGCTGCGAAAACATTGGGCACCATAGTGCGTCAATGGCCTGAAAATAGCGATTATCGCTATAGTTTGGGCGTGGTGCTATATCAACAAGGGCAATACCAACCGGCACTCACTTTAGTGAACCAAGGTTTGAAAAGTGCCAATGATATTCGGTTAATCACCCTCAAAGCGCAACTGCTGGCCAAATTAGGCCAACCACAACAGGCCTTAGCTTTGATGGGCCGTTATCACCCTGATTTAAAAGAGCACATCGGTTTTTAGAGGCTATCCGAAAAGGGTTATTCCCTTTCAAATTGCACTCAATCAATGCATACTTTTTCAAGCATCAGCCTATAATACGAGATTTTCACGCTATA
>JANQIS010000170.1 GCA_028282045.1 Gammaproteobacteria bacterium | reverse complement strand
AACCGTTGAATGAAGCCGTGGTCGCCGACATTATCGCTCGCGAAAAACCCCAAGCCATTTTGCTGGGCTTTGGGGGTCAAACAGCTTTAAACCTGGGTTTGCGTTTAGAGGAAACCGGCGTCCTGAAAAAGCATAAAGTACAGGTACTGGGCACCAGCACCGAAGCGATTCGGCTATCTGAAGACCGGGCGCTATTTAAAGCCGAGCTCGATAAGATTGATGTCAAAACTGCCAAAAGCTTTGGTGTCACCACCGTTGAGGCTGCACTTAAAGCCGGTAAAGCAGTCGGCTACCCTCTGATGCTGCGCTCAGCTTTTTCATTGGGCGGCTTAGGTTCAGGGATCATCAAAACTGAAGCAGAATTGAAAAAGCGCGCCCAAGAGGCATTATCAGTAGCACCGCAGATTCTGGTTGAGGAAAACCTCATCGGTTGGAGTGAATTTGAATACGAGATCGTGCGTGACCAAGCCGGTAATGCGCTGACTGTCTGCAATATGGAAAACTTTGACCCCATGGGAATTCACACCGGAGAGAGTATTGTTGTCTCGCCATCACAATCACTGGACAACCATGAATATCACTTCCTGCGTGAGATTGCTATCAAAGTAGCCCAGTACTTTAACATTATCGGTGAGTGCAATATCCAATACGGTTACAATCTCAACAGCAAAGATTATCGCGTTATTGAAATCAATCCACGCTTATCACGCTCATCGGCACTGGCGTCCAAAGCCACCGGCTATCCGCTGGCTTTTATTGCCGCCAAGCTAGCCTTAGGCTACAAACTGCATGAGTTGAAAAACAGTGTTACCCGCAAAACAGTTGCCTTCTTTGAGCCGGCACTGGATTACGTAGTAGTAAAAATTCCGCGCTGGGATATTCATAAACTCAAAGGCGCAGAACGGCGCATCGGCACAGAGATGAAAAGTGTCGGTGAGGTTATGGCTATTGGCCGTTCCTTTGCCGAAGCCCTACAAAAAGCGATCGGCATGCTCAATATCGGCTGTACCGGACTGAGTGATTACCCACATGAAATTGCCAATCCAAAACAAGAAATTGAAGTTGCTACTGACCGGCGCTTATTTGCTTTATACCGCTTTTTTTTAGATGGCGGCAGTATCGAAGCGGCCAACCAACTCTCCCATATTGATCCATGGTTCTTACACCATGTCAAAACCATTGCCGATATGGAGCATAAGCTCTCCACCAGCGTACTGGATGCTGATCTACTGCGCCGAGCTAAGCAACTCGGTTTCTCAGATAAGGTGATTGGCCAGCTCAACAATGATATGTCAGCCGACCAAGTACGTGAGATTCGCCTCAAAGAAGGCGTGGTGGCGTATGTTAAACAAATCGATACCTTAGCCGGTGAGTTTAATGCACAAACCAATTATCTCTATCTTACCTACCATGCCCAGCAACATGATATTACGCCTTCTAATACACCAGCGGTTATCGTGTTGGGTTCAGGACCTTATAGCATTGGCTCATCAGTTGAGTTTGATTGGTGTGGTGTGACGACTGCACGCATGATCCGCGAGCTGGGTAAAACCTCAATTATCATTAATTCTAACCCTGAAACTGTCTCCACTGACTACGACGAATCTGACCGGCTTTACTTTGAGCAGCTTACCTTAGAGCGCGTACAGGATATTGCTGATTTTGAAAACTTGCATGGTATCGTGGTGTCAGTTGGCGGCCAGATCGCTAATAATTTAGTGATGCCGCTACACCAGGCAGGCTATCCGATTCTTGGTACAGCACCAGAGAATATCGACATGGCGGAGAACCGCGAAAAATTCTCTTCTCTGCTCAATACACTCGATATTGATCAACCGGCATGGTGCACCGCCAATTCACTAAGCGATGCAAAAAACTTTGCCAAACAAGTGGGCTATCCGGTATTAATCCGCCCTTCCTTTGTGCTCTCCGGTGCAGCGATGAATGTCGTGTATGATGCTATCGAGCTGGAACACTATCTCAAACAGGCCACTTCGGTATCACCGGATCATCCAGTGGTTGTGTCTGACTTTATCCAGTCAGCAAAAGAACTGGAAATAGATGGTGTAGCCGATCAAGGAGAAGTGGCGATCTATGCCATTTCAGAGCACGTGGAAAATGCCGGTGTACACTCCGGTGATGCAACTATTGTGATGCCACCACAGCGCCTGTATCTGGAGACTATTCGCCGCGCCAAAAAGATCACCAAACAGATCGTCAAAGCACTCAATATTTCCGGGCCATTCAACATCCAGTTTATCGCCAAAGACAATGCACTTCGGGTGATCGAGTGCAACCTGCGGGCCTCGCGCTCTTTCCCATTTGCCTCCAAAGTCACTGGCGTTAACTTTATTAAAATCGCCACGCAAGTGATGCTGGGCCAATACCAAAAGCAGCGTTACAACACACTGGATCTTGATTACGTTGGGGTCAAAGCACCGCAGTTCTCTTATAGCCGCCTCAAAGGTGCCAATCCGGTTGCCCATGTGGAAATGGCCTCTACCGGAGAAGTGGCTTGTCTGGGCGAAGATTTGTTCGATGCCTTCTATCGTGCTTGGCTGGCTGCCGATCACTGTATTGATAACAAACGTATTTTCATCAGCCTGGCAGATAACTTAAAAGCGCGCCTGCTTGAGCCTTTGCGCCAACTTGACGCCCTCGGTTGGGACATCCACACTACCCGTGGCACCCATGACTTTCTGGCAAAAAACGGCATCGGTAGTCGCTGTGTTGCCAAAGCCAGCGAAGCGGCTGAACCCAATACGGCCTCACTGATCACACAACGTCAAGTGGATTTGATTATCAACATCCCCAGCAGCAACCCATCCAGCACCCAACTAACCGATGGCTTTACCATCCGGCGCCTGGCGATTGACCACCACGTGCCGCTGGTGACCAACCTACAAATCGCACAGCTACTGATGCAATGCTTAGTTCGTCTGTATGATAAGCCGCTGATCCCTAAAAGCTGGCAGGACTTTATGTAAAAAGCACCTTTATATTGTATTTGAAATTTGAAACTGCCACCATATCTTGTAGCCAATTTGTAAAACCCTTTGATTTTCAAACATATTTATTTCTCGCATTTGCCGCCCTATAGTCTATACTGAATCTGTGCATCACAACGGATCTCGACTCACCTCGAGAGCTCAATCCAGTTAGTGTTGCCAACCTCCGTGATTGCCCTGTGTTTCACAGGGTTTTTTTCTTTCATCACTTAAGCTTAAACGCATAATACAAGCTAGCTGCCATCAGGACTTCATGCTAATATCCACTTTCAGTGACCATCACTGAACCAAGTCATATGCAAAACCCACTTTATCAAAGTGACATTATCTCTATTCCTGATCTACCGACTGATCACATCAAATTGATTTTAGATACCGCCGCCTTTATTAAAGCCAATCCACAACCGGATTTGTTGCGCAATCAAGTGATCGCCAGTTGTTTTTTTGAACCTTCTACCCGCACACGTTTATCATTTGAAACCGCTGTGTATCGCTTGGGAGGCAGCATTATCGGCTTTGATAGCGACGCCAACACCTCATCTGGTAAAAAGGGTGAAACCCTATGGGATGCTATCAAAGTCATTGACAGCTATGCCGATGCTATTATCATGCGCCACCCCCATGCCGGCTCAGCACGCCTGGCAGCAGAAGTGGCTCAAGTGCCCGTGCTCAATGGCGGCGATGGAGGCAATCAACATCCATCACAGACACTGTTAGATTTGTTCTCGATCCGTGAATCACAAGGTAAACTCGAGCAACTGCACATTGCCTTAGTGGGTGATTTAAAATACGGTCGCACCGTACACTCACTGACCCAAGCCATGGCACGCTTTGATGCACGCCTGTACTTTGTGGCTCCAGACAGTTTGGCTATGCCGGACTACATTTGTGATGAATTGCGTGACGGGGGCATTCGCTATTCTTTCCATCAGGATTTGCACGAGGTGATCGACAAAGTCGATATTCTTTACATGACCCGCCTGCAACGTGAACGCTTCGATCCGGCTGAATTCGAGCAGATCAAACAACTATTTATTCTGACCCCCGAACTGGTCAAACAAGGCAAGGAATCCATGCGCGTCATGCATCCGCTACCGCGCGTTGATGAAATCACCAAAGCGGTAGATGATCTGCCACAGGCTTATTATTTTCAGCAAGCGGCTAATGGTATCCCGGTACGCCAGGCTATGCTGGCCTTATTATTGCATGAGGAGTTATTGAAATGAGTAAAACTTTATCTGTTAGCGCCATCGAAAACGGCTGTGTCATCGACCATATCCCAGCCGGTCATGCCGGGCATATCATTAATTTTCTTAAACTGACCGAACAAGACGGCCAGATGACTATCGGCCTGAACTTAACGAGCAAGCGTGGCGGTGTAAAAGATATTTTGAAGCTCGAAGGGCGTCATTTTACTGAAGTGGAACTGGAGAAAATCGCCATCTTTGCGACCGGCGCTACGGTCAACGAAATTGAAAATTTTGAAGTCATCAAAAAATTCAAACTCACCATGCCCGAACAAATCATTGGCGTGATGCGCTGTCCCAATGGCACCTGTATTTCCAACAAAGAGCCGGTGAAGAGCCATTTCACCAGCACCACCGATTATCATCATGGCAAACTAAAGTGTCATTACTGCGAAGCCAGCTACGCCACCAAAACACTGTATCAGCAATTGGCCTGATAGCACAATCCAGGCTTACATAGACCTTGTGCATTCATGGTTAAAGCTGCTGTGCCGCACGCTGTGCCATACGTTCTTTGATTTGATACCAACGCT
>JANQIS010000136.1 GCA_028282045.1 Gammaproteobacteria bacterium | reverse complement strand
ATTTCAACGTAAGCATTCTATCTTACGTAATTTCCCTATCTTAGGACACTTTCGTTTTATTCTGGAATTTTTTCGTCCGGAGATTCAGCAATATTTTATTGCCAATGATCGTGAAGAACGCCCCTATGACCGAGAGACGCGTACTATTGTTTATGAGCGTGCTAAAAACGTTCGTGATACGGTTCCTTTTGGCACCCAACGTGATATTTTGCTGACAGGCTATGAGTGGGCCTTGCATTCTCTTAATCCCAAACGTGTTGACGATGTCAAAGCACGTATTGATATTGGTGGTCCGGACTGTAAAAAACCTTATAGTGCCTCTCGGTTGAACATTTCCGGTATGAGCTTTGGTGCGCTATCTGCCAATGCCATTTTGGCACTGAATAAGGGTGCTGAAGCCGGCGGATTTTATCATAATACAGGGGAAGGTGGCCTGAGTGATTATCACCTTGCTGGTGGTGGTGACATTGTATGGCAGTTAGGTACAGCCTACTTCGGGTGTCGTGATAAAAAGGGTAATTTTGACGCCAAAGTGTTTGCCAAAGAAGCCAAAAACGAACAGGTCAAAATGATCGAAATTAAGCTCTCACAAGGGGCTAAACCATCTCATGGCGGTATCCTGCCGGCAGCTAAACTGACGGCGGAAATTGCCCGTATTCGTAAAGTTGATATGGGTCAGGACGTTTTGTCACCGCTGGCACATAGCGCTTTCACCACGCCACTGGAGTTGATGGCATTTATTACTCAGCTACGCAAATTAAGTGAGGGCAAACCGATTGGCTTTAAATTATGTATTGGCCAGCGTGCTGAGTTTATGGCGATTTGTAAGGCCATGCTGCAGACCGGGGTAACACCGGATTTTATTACTGTAGATGGTGCTGAAGGAGGAACCGGTGCCGCCCCAATGGAATTTGCCAATCATCTTGGGCTGCCGCTCAATGAAGGGCTGTCATTTGTGCATAACGTGTTAGTGGGGACCGGGCTGCGTGAGCGCATCAAAATTATTTGCAGTGGCAAAATTGCCACCGGTTTTGATATGGTGTGTAAAATGGCACTGGGAGCAGACCTATGTAACGTGGCGCGGGCTTTTATGATGTCAGTGGGGTGTATTCAATCACGCCAGTGCAATGCCAATACGTGCCCCACTGGTGTTGCAACGCAAGACAGGCATTTGCAAAAGGGTCTGGTTGTGTCGGATAAATATCAGCGCGCCCGCCAATTTCATGACCGCACAATGCATAGCTTTTTAGAAATCATTGGTGCAATGGGGGTGACCAACCCCAGTGATATTCGCCCCGAATGGATTATGCGGCGTGTTTCTCATAACCAGGTACTTAACTATCGCGATATTTATGAGTACGTTGAGCCTGATGGCCTGTTAAAAGGCAATGCCTGTGAGATGATGCTGTATTTATGGGGTTTGGCCAGTGCCGACTCATTCAATTATGTAGAGAGAACCAAATACGCCCATCGTTAACGCCTATATGATATTGGCTACTTATCTACTGCCGACACATTGCGCTTGCTCAACCATTTTTACCTTGAAATTCACTCAGTTTCTGTGGTTATACGGGGGTCTTTTAAAGAGAATGTTTCTGAAAAAACAAATAATTGTCAAAGAGTTAGCATTGCTTTGGCATAGTGATGTAACCGCTGTTACACAAGTGGAGCTTACAATAGAACGGATGCGCGTTACAATACACACAAGTTAAGGGATTACGCGATGACACGAAAGCGACTTAATGCATTACTTCGTATCAGTTTGTGCGGTTTGATTAGTACACTTCTCTCCTCCAATGCATACTCCTCCCAAAAAACAGTTGCTAATCAGACCGCCTTTTCTTCTCAACAAAATGCCAGTATCAGCTTTAATGTGGCTAGCACCGTAAAGCCTATCCAGGGCGATTTAATTACCATCGCTATTAGCGGTCCGACCAATCAACAGATTAGTTGCCCGATTGGGGGTAAAGCACAAAATTGTACCTTAAATCATTTGAAAGCGGGCAGTTATTATGTAACAGCTATGGGTTTAACAGATAGTGCGCAACATTATGTTGGCAATGCTGTTGAAGAGCCGGTACAATTGTTGGCACATCACAATGCACTAGCAGTGATTGTTTATTCTCCCAGCCAAGGACAGTAACGTAAAAGCCTGTGTTGGTGCAAATGCAAAGTGAGCTTTTGGAGGGCAGTGAGGGAAATGATTTGGCGTCATGGGCTGTTAGGGGTATTGCTTTGCTTACTATTTAATGTTGGGGTTGCTGCGCCTAAAATATATCTTTTCCTGGGGGGCGACTCACCGTGTAACCACCTCGCATTACTAAAAAATAAAGCGATTGCAGGTGCTCAAGTTATTTATAGTTGGAGGCGCCTTGAGCCAAGAAAAGATTTTTATCATTTTGCGCCTATCTCCAAAGACCTGTCTTGTGTAAGAAAAGTAAAGAAAAAGCTATTCGTGCAGTTACAGGACCGATCGTTTTCAGCGCACAATATTCCCGTGCCGAATTACTTACTAAATAGTGCTTATAAAGGAGGCGTTGAAAAGCAGTTAGATAACCCGGGAGAAGGTAAACCTAAGGCAATAGGCTGGGTAGCCAAACAGTGGATTCCTGCAGTAAGGTCGCGCTTTCAAAAATTAATCCACCACTTGGGTAACAGGTTTGATGGACAATTGGCGGGTATTAATTTACCGGAAACGGCTATTGATACGCCAAGGCAAAATGCCGCTTTTTGCCAGGCATATTTTAACGCGACACTGGAAAACTTATTGCAACTAAAAGCAGCATTTCCCCATGCTCAGGTAGTGCAGTATGTGAACTTTTTCCCTTGTGAGTGGAATAACAGCAAGGGATATATGAAGAAGCTTTTTACTAAGGCGATACAATATAAT
>JANQIS010000123.1 GCA_028282045.1 Gammaproteobacteria bacterium | reverse complement strand
TGGGTAATACTGTGTGATAACGAAGCATGGCTTAACGGTGTACACAGTAGTAAGCCTAGTAACAAAAGCATTTTACGGCGCATGGTGACAATGTTGTTGATGATGAAAGTGGCATGGTAGCCAGCCGGGCGATACCGGGTCAAGTGCGGTTTACACGATCTTTGAGTTCCTTGCCGGGTTTGAAGTGCACAACGTAGTGTCCGTCGGTTTGTACCATCTCACCGGTTTTAGGGTTACGGGCTTTGCGTGATTCGCGATAGCGTAGATCAAAGCTGCCAAATCCACGAATTTCAATGCGATGATGTTTACCTAGCGCATGGATCATAGCATCGAGGATGGTTTTAACCAAGCGTTCAGCAACAGCCGGTGGTAAATAGTAGCGCTCAGCCAACTGATGGATCAGGTCAGAGCGGTTGAGAGTCGATTTATCCGTCATAATGATAATGCCATTGTCAGTTAACACTTGATAGTTTAAGTTTACAACATAGCTTTTATAAGCTTACCTATTATGTTTAGCTCAAAATTCATCAAAGTCAAATGGGGGTTCGGTTAAAAACAAGTTTTATTTGTGTAAAATACTCAACATTTTTTCTGGCAAAATATTAGTTTGTCATTATCCGGTAACATTGGCAAAATACTATACGTAATCTAACGCAAAGTAATAGGCCACATTATGATAAGCTATAGTGTTAAAAAGTGTTTGTTGGCGGGTTGTTTGGCGGTTGGCGTTTATACCGGTGCTCAAGCTGGTGTGTCAGTGACGGGCGCAGGCTCCAGTTTTATTTACCCTGTGTTGTCGGATTGGGCTTTGGCTTACCATAAAGCCACCGGCAATGAGATTAACTACCAGCCAATTGGATCCGGGGGTGGGCTACGACAGCTATATGCGCGTACAGTCGATTTTGCTGCCTCAGATATGCCGCTGAAAATCAATCAGTTAAAAAGTAAGGGCTTGGTACAGTTCCCCGTGATTATCGGTGGTATTGTACCGATCGTTAATCTGTCGCACGTTAAGGATAACCAGTTGGTGTTGGACGGTAAGGTGTTGGCAGGTATTTATATGGGTAAGATTAAACGCTGGAATGATCCGGCAATTGCCAAGCTCAACCCGCATGTGAAATTGCCCGATCAAGCTATCGTAACAGTGCATCGCTCAGATGGTTCTGGCACCACATTTAATCTTACTAATTATCTGTCTAAAGTGGATAGCCAGTGGGCACATAAGGTTGGTAGTAATACGGTGGTGTCCTGGCCTGGATTTGGCCTGGGTGCTAAGGGTAATGCCGGTGTGGCCTCACAAGTAGGTCAGATTCCTGATTCTATCGGTTATGTTGAATATGCTTATGCCATCCAGAATCATTTAACAGTAGCACGCATGAAAAACAGCACAGGCGAGCAGGTTACAGCAGGTAAGGCAAGTTTTGTTTCGGCAGCCTCTCATGCAGACTGGAAACATGCTCCGGGGTTTTATCTGGTGTTGACCAATCAGCCTGGGGCTAACAGTTGGCCTATCGTGGCAACCACTTTTGTGTTGGTGCCGAAAAAACCAAGAAACCCATCCGCTGCCGCTGAGGCAATGAAGTTCTTCGCCTGGTCTTATGCCCATGGTGATGCCATGGCAGATAAATTAGATTATGTTGCCCTGCCAACTTCTGTCTATCAGTTGGTTGAAAGTAAATGGGTGCAGCAGTTGCCATTTTATAAAGCATCTTAATTTTCAGATTGTTGAGGGCTTTTGGGCTAATTGCTTACGCTATAAGGCGCTGTTGTGTGGAGGTATAATGGAGGATAGGGCTGAGTTGCTTGTCGTTGATGATGAGGCGCCGATTCGTAATTTGATTAGTTTCTCTTTGCAGCGACGTCCTTATCGGGTGGTAGAGGCTGCCGATGGTAATGAGGCGCTGCGTTGTATTCAACACAGCAAGCCTGACTTGATTTTGCTGGATTGGATGCTGCCTGATATGAGCGGCATTGAGTTGATTAAATCGCTCAGACAAGATGTGCTCTGCAGTGATATCCCGATTGTGATGCTGACCGCCAGGGCTGAGGAAGAAAATATACTGCGTGGCTTTAAAGCCGGAGCCGATGATTATGTCACCAAGCCTTTCTCGCCTAAAGAACTGGCGGCGAGAATTGAAGCTATG
>JANQIS010000106.1 GCA_028282045.1 Gammaproteobacteria bacterium | reverse complement strand
CAATTGATGCTGAGATAAAGGGTGCTTTTAGCGAGTCTTCAGAAAGCCGTGACAACAACCCGCCAGGATTTAAGACGTTGATTCTAAAGCCCTATGCTACTGGGCTGCTGACTTGTGCAATCAATTATTTAAATCTTATTAAAGAGCTTAATCAGTGTGTCACCGCCATAAACGATTGCAAAGATCAACTACGCGCTGGGAACCAAACCGTTACTCAAAAAACCATTATTGAAAAATTGTCTCAGACAGGGCTAGCGCAGCAAAATCAATTTGTCCATGCCTTTATGCGAACGGGCTCTTCTACTTTTGCGGGTGAAGTCAGCAAAATTTCTGCCCTTAAAAAGGAAGAATTAAACGATACTATTTTGCTAGCGAACCAACACATAAAGGAGCGTAAGAAGAATCCGGCAATTAAACTAATGGCTGCATGTGTCGGAAGACAGTCGCCTAAGTTTGCTGTTGTGGAGAAATTTGGACAAGAATATGACGGGATGTTGAAGCCGTGGATTGGGTTACCATCTGAACCTGCTGCCGAGCATAAAGCTTCTGTGAGCGGTGGTGAAAGGGGCGATATGGATCTTCCTGCCGGTGATAAAACACCCCTATTGCACGAGAAAAGTATCTCTGTAGGTAGTGATGACAGCAGTGGCGGTGAGGTTCTTCATGGAAATAAAGCACAACAACCTGTGTTGCCGGAAGAAAGTGTCCCTGGTGAAACAATACCCGAACAGGCTCAACCAAAAAAAGAGCTCCCTGCCCATGTTAAACAATTGAAGATGTATTTCAGTGAGTATTTTGTTGATGGGGAAAAAGGACATTATCAGGGAATGTCGGGCAAGACGGGCAAGATGGCTGCAATAAAAAAAGCGTATGAAGAATCGCAAGGACTTACTGTATCAACACCTTTTCGTGTCTGTGCAGCAGATATGCCAGACGACCCAAATGCCTTGTTGTTAGCAAATTCGTGTTGATATGAGGAAGGTGGTCTTGCAGTTAACCCTGTAGCAATCATTTGCGGCGCAAATATCTGCCTCACAGATACCAGGCCACTACCGGCAATGGGCAGGCTAGCGGTTTGCTCATTATGGTAAAACCAGTAATAATAAGGCTTTGGCCATAATTAAGAACCTTATGCGCATTATTCTTCTTGGCCCGCCCGGTGCAGGTAAAGGCACTCAGGCACAGTTTTTACAACAGCGGCTGGGTATTCCGCAAATCTCTACCGGTGATATGCTGCGCTCGGCCGTTAAATCCGCTAGTGAATTGGGTAAAAAAGTAGAGGCCATTATGAGCGCAGGGCAATTGGTGCCCGATGAAGTGATGATTGCATTGGTCAAACAGCGTGTGACACAACCTGATTGTGCCAAAGGGTTTTTACTCGATGGTTTTCCACGCACGCTGCCTCAGGCAGAAGCCTTGACCCATAGTGGTATTAAACTGGATTATGTTATTGAGCTGCGAGTTGACGAAGAAGGCCTGGTGCAGCGTTTGATCCAACGCCGTGTGCATATGCCATCAGGGCGGACCTATCATCCCCAGTTCAACCCACCGAAAGTATCGGGTAAAGATGATGTGACCGGTGAAGATTTGGTGCAACGTCCGGATGATCAGGAACAGACGGTACGTCATCGCTTGCATGTTTATCAACAACAAACCTTGCCTTTGGTCGAGTACTATGCCAGGTTGTCTCATGCGCATGTGGGGATGCCGCATTATTTGCAAATTAACGGTATGCTCGATGTCTCTGAGGTGAGCGAGCATATCGTGCAAGCCCTGGGCTGTTAAAACTGGTTATTCATCCATAACGTTCCTGACGCTTTTGGTTGAATTGGTTTACACTGAGTTCATAGTCAATCAGCGATACACTGCCGATGCGATATTTGCTCGCTTGTCTTGGGGTTTTCATTACGCTACCGCTTTGGGCTACACCGATTGCGACTATGACGCTCTCTAATGGTCTGCAGGTTTGGGTCAAGCCGGATCAGCGGGCGCCAGTAACGGTATTTTCCATTTGGTATCGGGTGGGCAGTGCTGATGAGAAAACTGGTCTCACGGGTATTTCTCATATGCTAGAGCACATGATGTTTCGTGGCACCAAACAAGTGCCGCAGGGGCAATTTAATCAATTGATCGGCGCTCACGGTGGTGAACAAAATGCCATGACTACAACTGATCTTACCGGCTACTACCAAGTGATGGGTAAGCAGTATTTGCCGTTATCGTTTCGCTTGGAAGCTGACCGCATGCGGCATTTGTTATTGTTGCAGGGGGCATTTAATAAAGAGCGTCAAGTGGTTGAAGAAGAGCGTTTAAGTCGTGTTGATGATAATCCCATGGCTTTGCTTAATGAGCACGTTCTGGCCGCTGCCTGGCTCAATAATCCATACCGTAATCCGGTGATTGGCTGGCAAAGTGATATTGCCCAGTATCAGTTGAGTGACTTGTGGCGCTGGTATCATCAATGGTATCAACCCAACAATGCGGTGATTGTGGTAGTGGGTGATGTGACGCCTAAGGCCGTGTTTGCCTTAGCAAAGCAGTATTTTGGTCCTATTTCCTCTACTGATTTGCCAGCGCGTCAATCCTACCCGTTGCTCAAACCACAAGGTGAACGTAAGGTGTATATTTGCACACCGACCCAGTGGCAAGGGTTGATCATCAGTTACAATGTGCCGAGTTTGTCAGATCCAAAACACTCACAAGTTGGCTATGTATTGGCAGTAATTGCTGATCTATTATCAGGTGGTAATAGCAACCGTTTTAGAGATGAGCTTATTTTCAAGCAACATGTGGCTGCCGGCATTGATGTACATTACCAGCCACTCAGTCGGTATGCCACCTTATTTAGTATTATGGCTGTGCCGGAAAAAGGTGTCTCATTGGTCGATTTGCAACGGGCTATCATGGTGCAGCTAAAGGTATTGCAAACCACACCGGTTAGCCAGGCTGAGCTCAGTCGAGTGCATCAGCTCATGCAGGCTGGTTATTGGTTTGCTAAAGATAGCCTGCTGTCTCAGGCACGCTTTCTTGGCAGTATTGCCATGCATCAGCAACCACCAACCCTTTATCAGGATTACCTCAAGCATTTGCTGGCGGTTACGCCGGCGCAAATCCAAACGGTGGCACAACATTATCTGATCCGCAAAAACAGTACTGTTGGTTAGTTGCAACCTTGTGCTAAGGAGTGAATAAGATGGCGAGAATGATGGCGACCTGTGGTTTGCTGCTGGCACTGTGCCAGTCAGTTTGGGCAGGGGTTACGATTATGCACTGGCAGACGGATAATGGTGCCCAGGTTGATTTCGTGCCTACGTATGATTTACCCATTGTAGACATAGCGGTCAGTTTTAAAGTCGGTTCAGCTTATGACAGTACGCACTGGGGCTTAGCCAATATGGTGGCCAACACAATAGATACGGGCACCACCAATCATAATGAGTTACAAATTGCCAAGCAATTTGACCAACTGGGTGTTAGCTATGGTGCTAATGTGGGACGTGACGGCGCCACTTTCACCTTGCGCAGTCTGAATCAAACCAATACATTATGGCAGGCTGCTTTAGCGTTAGGTGATGTGCTCTCTCATGCCACATTTCCAGCCGCTGCATGGCAGCGGGTGCGTGCTGAGCAACTGGTTGGCTTAAAATTGGCTGGCCAACAGCCTGGCGTGGTGGCCGATTGGCGTTTATACCAAGCATTATACGGTAAGCACCCTTATGCGCATCCGGTTGATGGTACGCCAAAAACGGTCCACATGTTGACACCGGCGATGGGCAAACAGTTCTACCACGAGTATTATGTGGCGCACAATGCGTTGATCACTATCGTTGGTGATATATCCAATACACAGGCACATAAGTTGGCAGCACTGATTACTGGTGCTATGCCAACAGGTAAGCCTGCGCCACCACTGCCGGCGGTCATTCCACTGTTACAGTCTAAAACTATCCGCGTACCTTTTCCCAGTAAGCAAACTACCATTATGATGGCGGCGTTGGGTGCAAAAGCAAATGATTCACAAGTGATTGCACTGCGTTTGGGTAATTATAGTTTAGGCGCAGCAGGGTTGACTTCTGTGTTGAGTAAATTGGTACGCGAGCGTCATGGCTTGGTGTATGGGATTAATAGTGGTTTTGTTAATTATAAGCACAAAGGTGTGTTTATCGTGGCGGCGCAGACACGCAATAACAACGTTAGCCAGGCAACACAGTTAATGCAACAAACTGTGGCACATTATCTGCATCAAGGCCCTGATGCTAAGCAATTAACCGCCGCTAAAGCCTATCTTACCGGTGCTTTTGCAGTGAGTTTGGCCTCGAATGCAGCTTTGTTAAATGTAGTAAACCGTCTCAGTTTTTACGCACTAGCGCGAAACTATCTACAAACCTACCTTGAGCGTGTGCAGCGTATTACACTACCAACTGTGCGTAGTGCACTCAAACATACCGTCAATTGGGGTGAGCACGTTACCGTGATTGTAGGAGGTAGCCAGTGAGACACATAAAAAATCAGGTACGTTTGATCGGTGGTAAGTGGCGCGGGCGGCGACTTAACTTTGCTGCCACACAGCAGCTACGCCCAACGGCAGATCGGGTGCGTGAGACAGTGTTTAACTGGTTGATGCATGATATTGAAGGTGCGCGATGTTTGGATGCCTTTGCCGGATCAGGAGCGCTTGGATTAGAGGCACTATCACGAGGGGCGGCATTTGTGGTGTTTATTGATCATCATGCGAGTGTGCAGTGTACCTTGCAAAAGCTGCTGGCTGAGTTGGAAGTGACGCATGAGCAAGCACACGTTTGTAAAAAAGATACCATGCAGTGGTTAAACCGTGCCTCACAAACCCCATTTGACGTGATATTCCTGGACCCCCCATTCCATCGCAAATATATTTTGCCCTGTTTGAAATTGGTTCAGGCTCACGGCTGGCTAAACCCGGACGCAAAAGTTTATATTGAATCTAATGAAGTATTCGATCAGCAGTTGCTTACCCAGACCGGTTGGCAAGTGCTGCGCCAGAAGCGTTCAGGTGATGTGTATTATGCTATTTTGTCTGCACGTGACGTAACACAATAAAGGAGTGTTGAGAATGAAGAGAATGATTTTGGTTGGATTTGCCCTCGTAGCGATATTGCTGACAGGTTGTAGCCAGATGAATACCATGACAAATAACAATGGACTATTGAGTGTGCCAGCAATCAAAGCGGGTCATATGCAAGAAGTCGTGGTGCGGGTGGTCGATGCGCGCCCGGCAAATAGTATTCCACCCAGCATTGCTCGCTTAACACAACGATTTAGTATCGCTGCTTTCTATCAGCCGCAGATTGCCCAAGTAATGCATGCTAATGGGTTTGTGCCAGTGCGTTATCAACCCAACCTGGACCGTAAACTCACTATTCAAATTAATAATATCGAGTACCAAAAAGCCACGGGAGGATGGCTCTCAAGCGATGTGCTAAAGGCCAATATTGAAGCCGACGCAATCAACGGTGTGGCAACCTACAGCCGGCTGTATCGCGGTCAGGTAAGTGTTGGCTCTGCCTTTGGGGGTGGTGATGTGAAAGAGAGTGACTTAAAACAACTGTTGACTATGCTGATTAACAAGGCATTGAGCGATAAGCAACTGATGCGGTTTATTGCCGCTGACAGTCCGGCTTCTAATGCCTCCTATGAGTAAAAGTTGTTCAGCGCTAAGTATCTGGCCTTATTGTAGCCTTTCATGGTAACCACCGGGTAGGATCATGTACGATATCATGATGGAGCTGAGCCAGTATAATAGAGTATATCTAAGGCATTGGCAGCATAGAGCGATTTTATAACATGACGCAATCATTATTCCTGGCCAGCGGCAATCCAGGCAAAATCAGAGAACTTGAGCAGTTGTTGCAACCACTGGGGGTGCACATCAAAACTCAGCAAGACCAAGCCGTGGTAATGCCAGAGGAGACTGGGCAAACTTTTATCGAGAACGCTATTATTAAAGCACGCGCTGTAGCGCAGCAGGTCAATGGTGCGGCACTGGCAGATGATTCAGGTTTGGTAGTGGATGCATTGAAGGGTGAGCCAGGGATTTACTCAGCTCGTTATGCCGGCATACCAGCTAATGCAACTCGAAATAATGACAAGTTGCTACAGCAAATGCAGAATGTTCCAGTGCCACAGCGTGGGGCACAATTTTATTGTGCGATTGTCGTGTTTCGTTATGTAGATGATCCAATGCCATTAGTAGCAACCGGTACCTGGCAAGGGCGCATATTAACCCTGCCTGATGGCGAGCAAGGTTTTGGCTATGATCCCTTATTTTATGTGCCAGAGCTTGGCATGAGTGCCGCTGCACTACCGCCGCAAGTGAAGCAGCAACACTCACATCGTGCTAAAGCATTGCAGGCATTGATGCCCCAATTGCAGATGTGGTTGAGTTGATACGATTAGCTGTATAAACTACTACCATAATTATTTTGAGTAACCTAACCATGCCCATGTATCAAAACATTATCGTTGCCACTGATCTGCATAATGACTGTGTGCCTATTGTAAAACGCGCCACTGAAGTGGCTGAGCAAAATAAGGCCAAACTAACAGTGGTTAATGTGGTGCCTAATGTGCCGTATTATATGGCGGCCGGTTTGTCTTCTATTTCTGATATCGAGTCACAATTGACTAATGAGTCGAAGGAGCGTCTACATGCGGTGAAGGATAAGATCGATTATGAGGCCGGTTATGTCCTGTTGCATGGCAGTGCCAAGCAAGAGATTGTGCGCTACAGTCGTGAAGCTAACGTCGACTTGATCGTTATTGGTAGCCATGGCCATCGCGGTGTGCAACGTCTGCTCGGTTCGACCGCTGCTAATGTATGCCATCGGGCGCCGTGTGATGTGCTGTTGGTGCGTGT
>JANQIS010000103.1 GCA_028282045.1 Gammaproteobacteria bacterium | reverse complement strand
GCTACTGTGGCTACCTGGTGAATCACAGCCCAGACGCTTTAAGCAGCATGATCCGGCATTATTGCTTATCCAGGAAATTCGTGATGAAGCTCACCGTTTTGCGATTACCGGACATCGTGGCCGTCGCGACAAGAAACGTAAAACCTCCGAAGTACAAAATATTCCCGGTATCGGTGCCAAACGCCGCCAGGCACTGTTGCGCCACTTTGGTGGCTGGCAACAATTGCGTGAAGCAGCCGTAGAAGAAATTGCCAAGGTACCAGGAATTAGCCTGAAACTGGCGCAGGATATCGCCTCATCGTTCACTCGTCATTAACATTACGCCATCAAGATCTGCGTATCGCTCCTGTTTTCACATCGTATCAATCAAATTATACTTCAATGCCAAGTGTGTTAACTCAACGTCGCTGTTGACATTGAGCTTTTCAAACAGGCGATAACGATAACTGTTTACTGTTTTAGGGCTTAAAAACAGTTGATCAGAAATCTCATTAACCTTCTGACCACTGGTGATCATAATCAATACCTGCATTTCACGCTCTGAAAGTTGCTCAAAAGGCGATTGGCTCTCATCATTTAAGTGTTTAAGTGCTAATTGCTGAGCCACTTCTGGACTGAGGTAGCGTTTACCCACATTGACCATCTTAATGGCTTGTACCATTTCTTCTAAACTGGTGCCTTTGGTAATATAACCCATCGCACCAGCTTGCAGCACCCGTGAAGGATAGGGTTCATCAGCATAGACAGTAACCACTAAAACCTTAGTGTCAGGATATTGGCGCGCAATCCGTTTGGTAGCTTCCAACCCCCCAATACCAGGCATTTTCACATCCATTAAAACAACGTTGGGCTGCAATTCTTTAACCAACTTCAATGCATCTTCACCACTGGATGCTTCACCAACAACTTCAATACCATTAGCTGTCTCCAGCAAACTCTTGATCCCTACTCTGACCAAATCATGGTCATCCACTAATAGTACGCGTACCATGTTGCCATACTCCACATAAACGCCCAATGAATCGGGCCGTATATTTATTTCAGTATAAACAATTATGACATGTCTGCGAAATACATCACTGAGATGTTTGCAAAGTTATCTTATTCAACCCGGATTGACATGCCCGCGGATAAAAAAATCATTTAAAATCAAACGATTATGCCGTGGCCCGTCTGCGTGGGAATAACAGGTTATTTGGCTAACTTCCTGGAAATGCTTGCACCAATTCATTTAAGTAGCGGTTTTTCTTATGGTCAAATGGTGCCAAAATATAGTAGGCTACCGGCACAACAAGCAGTGAGAATAACGTTCCAAGGGTCATGCCACCGACAATCACCCAACCAATTTGTTGGTGACTGATGGAGCCAGGGCCGGCTGCCAAAGCCAGCGGAACGGCACCCAATACCATGGCAAATGTGGTCATCAAGATCGGGCGCAATCGGGTGACCGCAGCACTGGTAATGGCCTCAAGTAGCGTATCGCCTGCCTGTAAACGTACATTGGCAAACTGAGTGATCAAGATCCCGTGTTTTGAAATCAAGCCCACCAAGGTGATCAAACCAATGTTAGTAAATAAGTTAAGTGAACCCCCTGTCATCTCCAAAGTTGCCATAGCACCAACGATACAAAGCGGCACAGTCAAAAGAATAATAAAGGGATCAACAAAGCTTTCGAACTGCGCGGCCAGCACTAAATAAATAAATAAAATCGACAAGGCAAATAGCCCAAACATAGTACCGGATGCATCTAAGAAAGCGCGTATACGCCCACCCCAATCATACTGCTCCACCGGCGAGAGATTCTTATCGAGCACACTACGAATGTATTTCACCACCGTACCTAAATCATAATGTGGTGCTAAGTTGGCAGTGATGTCGGCCGAGCGCATACGATTGTTGTGATATAGGTTAGACTGGCGCACCGCCCGTTTGAAGGAAATCAGGTTAGAGAGGGGTACCATATTTCCTTGCTGGCTGCGCACGTAAATATTATCTAAGCCGGAAAAACTGCTGAGGTCTTTCATATTCATTTGTACCAACACTTCATATGTCTGACCATCACGTTGTACATCGGTAATATGCTTACCGGCCATCAACGTACTGATAGTATCAGCAATATCTTGCAAGTTGACCCCTAGAGCTGCTGCTTGGTCACGACGAAAAGAGACCTCATAAACTTCATTATCAAAACGTAAATTGGTATTAACATCACGCATACCAGGATATTTTTTAAAGATTGTTTCGAGCTTCTCAATAGTGGTATTTAAAGATTTATAATCTCCCAGTGTCATGATATGCACTTGGATTTCGCTACCGCCAATCTCAGGACTATAATTCACTGGATCTGGCACAGAAATGCTACTTTTGACAGGGATGCTTTCAAGCTCAGGGTTAATTTTTATCAGCACCTGATCGGTCGATAAATGCCGCTTACCCCATGGTTGCATGGTGACAAAATTGGTGGCACTGCCGGCAAAGATAAACGAAGCATAACTGAGGATTTGCGGTGTCTTAGCATAGACCTTCTCAAATTGTTTCATGAACTCATCAGTATATTGTGTTGAGGCGCCTGGCGGCGGATGGATATTCACGGTGAAGTAGCCAATGTCTTCTTTGGGAATAAAACTCTGCGGCAGGACATAGTAAATACCATAGCCAATCACCGCAATGGCAAGCAAAACACCCACTACCAGCCAACGTGCTTTGATCACTTGCCTTAACAAATGGTAGTAACGTTGATTTAGCACCGCAAAAAAAGCTTCTAAAAAGCCTTCATAGCGCGAAGCTTTACCATGTGGTTTGAGGATCTTAGAACACATCATCGGTGAAAGAGTGAGCGCCACAAACCCAGAGATCAATACGGCTCCAGCTAGCGTAAAAGCAAATTCTTTAAATACCGCCGCAGAAAAACCCGACATAAATCCCACCGGCGCATAAACAGCAGCCAGTGTTAAGGTCATAGCAATAATTGAAAAACCGATCTCTTGCGTACCCACCAGGGCGGCACGAAAGGCATTAAGATGATTCTCTTCAATATGGCGATGAATATTCTCCAACACAACGATGGCATCATCCACCACCAAGCCAATAGCCAAAATCAATCCAAGTAAAGTCATGATGTTAATGGAAAAGCCAAACAACAGCATCACGCCAAATACCGCAACCACACACACCGGAATGGTGATAATTGGAATTAGCGCAGCACGAATAGTGCCCAAAAATAAATAGACTACTACCATCACCAGCAAAACTGCTTCAAGTAATGTCATAAAACTCTCGTTGATGGCGCCTTTAAGAAAGATAGATTGGTCATAGGTAATCTTCATCGACATACCTTTAGGCAAACGTTTTTGCAAAGATTGCAAAGTTTGTTTAGCCAATTTGGCAACAGTAATCGGGTTAGCACTATCGAGCGGGCGCAGTTCCAGATCAATACCTGGCTTGCCATCAATGCGCATAGGAGAGTCTTCCAGACTACGACTACCTAACTCAACATCGGCTACATCTTTCAATCGCACAATTTGGCCACTGGTGTCTCTGACAATCAGTTGGGCAAATTGTTTAGCAGAGTGTAACTGTGTGTCTGCCACCAGCGAGTGACGTCGGTTTAAACCACGGATTGAGCCACCGGAAAAATCAATATTGTTGCTCTGCAGCGCATTCTTAACATCGGTAACCGTAACACCCAGCGCAGCCATTTTCTGTGGTTCAAGCCAAATGCGCATAGCGTAGTCACTGGCGCCATAAGTCCATACACCTCCCATACCTGGAATTTTCTCCAACACTGGTGTGATAACTTGTGTCACATAATCACGAATTTGTGCAGCCGTCAGTTTGTCGTCCATAAAGCCAATATTGAGCACTGGCCTTGATACACCGCCTGATGAAATACTGGGTGGATCAGCATCAGTGGGCATTTTATCACGCACACTCGACACTGCATCACGCACATCGCCCATGGCTTTGATCAGGTTAGTCCCTGGAGCAAAGCGTAAATAGACATAACTGTGATGATAGGTGCTGCGTGAATGCATATTCTGTAAGCCATTGATATTGATCAAGGCATTCTCTAAATAACGTGTGACTTCTGATTCCATAACATTGGGACTGGCACCAGGATAGGACACTGACACCGTGGCAAATGGCTCAGCCACCTGCGGAAAATAACGCGTTTCAATATGACTATAACCAATCCAGCCAAACACCAGCAAAGCCAAGCATAATACTGAAGCAAACACCGGACGTTCGATACAAACACGCGACAACCTCATGATATACCCCTAATGTTTTGCCTTCGTAGCTTGGTGAGGGCTGATATGGTGACGTGATGTATCAGATGACTTGCCGGCAGGCGTCGCTGGCAAAGAGGCCTTGAGCACATTCACATGATCGCCATCGGAAAGCTTCTGCTGACCGGCTGATACAACGATATCACCGGCCTTAAGGCCTGAAAGGATTTGTGCACGATTATCAGCAATAATACCGACTTTAACATAAGTTTTGTGCGCCACATTGTTTGCATCAACCTGGTAAACATACTGGCCATTGATATCAGTCAACAGCGCAATATCCGGAATCATCAGTAACGAGCGCTTTTCCTGCAAGGTTTGGATTACTGAAACAAACATACCCGGTAGTAATAAGAAATCCGGGTTATTGACTTTGGCTTCAACATTAACCGTACCTGAACCCTGATTCACCTCAGGGCTAATATAACTGACAATGCCCGCAAACGATTTATGCGGATAAGCATTGGACTTGACCACAACATTCTGGCCAATTTCCAACTCAGAACGATCGCTCACCGGAATAGTGTAAGCTACCTTCAAGGGTGCTTCCTGTACCAGTTTGACGACAGCAGTCCCTTTAGAGATATAAGCACCCGTGCTGAACTGGTAGGTTCCTAACACGCCACTAAATGGTGCTTTGAGTTGTTTCTTACTAATCAATACCTTCTGTTGCTGTACTTGCGCCTGGGCCTTGATCATCTCAGCATGCTTGGCATCCAGCATTTGCTGTGACACCGCACCAAATTTCTTCACTGATAACATACGCTGATAAGTCGATTGTGTGAGTTGCAAGCTGGCCTGATAAGATTTTAACTGCGCTAAATCAGTTTGATCATCAAGTTGTGCAATCAACTCCCCTTGCTTTACTCGTTTACCATCAGACTGATAAATATGGGTCAGTGTGCCGGAGGCATCAAAACTTAAACTCACCGATTTAATCGCTTTCATATTACCCACAGCATTGAGTGTTTTAGGGATATTCCTGAGCTTAGCCGTAGCTGAGTAGACATCAATCGGCTTTTGCTCAGAAGCCGCTGCACTCTGTGCCATCAAAGTAAAGGCAAGGCCCAGACAAAATGACTGGGTTACTCGGCGATTAAGACGACCTATAGGTGTGGCAATGAATACCATATGGTTCACAGAGCAGATCAAGGTTTAACGTTAAGGTCAGGCTTTA
>JANQIS010000088.1 GCA_028282045.1 Gammaproteobacteria bacterium | reverse complement strand
GCATGAGTCAGTGTAAAACAGCAAGAGACTTATTACTGGATTTAGCCGCTCATCAGCTATGCCGCTCGTTTCTAGAACAAGAAACTAGAGACTGGACTGTAAAGAGACGGCTAGCTATGACCAAGGGTGAGGATAAAGGAATATTTCCTATCTCAATAGATGAACTACAGCTCGGGTACTCTACACTGAAACCGCGGGAAAAGATAAAACAGGCATTAAAAAATGCATTAGAAGGGCATAATGGACTACCTGATCTATTAGAAATGTTATTGAACAATAAGGGAGTATATAAGTACTTTTTTAAAGAAAACTTTTTAACTCAAGACCCGGCAATACGTTTTTACTGCCAAACAAGAATACTAGAGGCATGCTTGTTTTATCTTCAACGCTATAAGGAAAGCGAAAAATACATAAAACTACATGAGGTATTTAAACTAGCTTTAGAGGGCTATGAAATAAAAAAATCTACCCAAACGACTAGCGGAGAAAGCTTAGATATGTCTTTGGAGACACGCTTGGGGGTGTTACAGCGTGTTACTGAACAGCTTTTACCTAAAGAAAAAGCTGTAGTAGAAAAATATCCACAACTTCACAGCCTACACCAGTCTTATAGTGAGGGTGTTAAAAAAATGGAACAACAACGACGCTCACATATATCAAAGACAGCCAGGCCCATAAATGCGATGGCCTTCGGCACCCCTCTAACGGCACCGGCGGAACCACCAGCTTATGCAGAGGTAGTTGATTCCAAACCGCCAGTGTAACTTTGCTTTTTAGGCTTAACAATTGAACCCATGCTTCTGTACTAAGAAGAGGCTGGCCCGTCACCTTTCTTAAAGGGTGGCGGGTCTATTGACTCTGCTTAAGCGCAGTTATAGTTCAAACCATGCAAACACAGACTGTAGACTACTATGCTCTCAACTAATGAGGCAACCAATGCCCTATGCATGAGTTTGTTTTATCAGGGCTTCATTCTACAATAGCGATAAAACCATTACAGCCTATTGTTGTGCTATTACGCCGCTACGTACTTCGAGAAATACTCCACACCATGGTCACTATGATGATTGTCCTGTTAGTGATTATGGTTAGTGTGGTTTTTGTCCGCTACTTGTCAGATGCAGCATCCGGGCAAATGACACTGGCTGCAGTAGTGACCATGGTGGGTGTGATCTTGCCCAGCTACCTGGCACTATTGATTCCCATCTGTTTTTTCCTGGCGATAGTATTGGTACTAGGGAAGTTGTTTGAAGACAGTGAGTTATTAGTGATGTTTGCCTGTGGTTTGTCCTGGAAGCAGGTGACATTGTATATTGTGCAGCTTGGCGTGGTGTTAGCGCTGATTGTGGCGCTGATTTCTTTGTATGTCATGCCAGTGATGAGTTACCACCAAGATAATTTAGAGCAAATTTCCAAGCAAAAAGCCAACGCGTTGAGCCTGGTTGAGACCGGACGTTTTATTAGTTTGCGTGATGGCCAAGAAGTAATTTATATCGGCCAGTCAGATGCCCACAAAAACAATAGTCGGGATATTTTTATTTATCGCCAACTAGGTAAAGAGCAGCAGATTGTATTAGCACCGAAAGGCTATATGGAGCAAGCGACTAATGGCCAGCAGTCTTTAGTATTGGAAAACGGTCGTGTTTATCAAGGTCATGTTGATGCCATTAATTGGCAATTGGCCCAATTTAAGCAATACAAAGCTCATGTGGTACAACCTGAAGAGATCTCGGCTAACAGTGATTTATCAGCCAAATCCACTTGGTCACTACTGCACCATAGCGATACACAAAAACAAGCAGAGTTTCAATGGCGCATGTCTTTACCTATAGCAACCATTGTTGTCGGGTTATTGGGTGTAGCAATTTGTTATATTGGGCCGCGCCGTGGTCGCTATACCAAACTCTTTAACGCTTTGCTTATTTTTATTATTTATTTTAACTTGGTCGCGTTAGGACGCTCATGGGTTGCTCACAGTGTACTGCCTTCATGGCTGGGGATATGGATTATCCACATAGCTTTTATGTTGGTGGCATTGTTGAAGATTTATCAATTGGAACAAGGTCATTGGCCACTGATAACTCATTGGATAAGGAAAGGTAATGCGGCGACTTAACTTCTATATTGCCAAAACGGTGTTGCTAAGTATCGGCTTGGTTATTGGGGTGATTTTAAGCATTGACCTGATTTTTACCTTTGTGGCTCAATTTCATGCCATCGGTCATAACGACTACACTATGTTAGATGCCATCGAGTTTGTTTTTTTGCGTCTGCCCTCAGACTTGTATTTGATTTTGCCGGTTTGTGCTTTTATTGGTGTGTTGGCAGCTCTGGGGCAATTGGCATCAAAAAGTGAATTAATTGCCATGCGATCGGCAGGTGTTTCTGTGGCACAGATTTGCCATGGTGTGTTGTATGCTGCTTTAGTGGTGGTGCTGGTTGGATATTTATTGGCAATCTATATTTCTCCTGTCACGCGCCATATGGCTTATGCTAAACGCAATCAGCCTTCTCAGCGCTCAGCAGTGCTGGTTTTAGCCAGTGCAACTTGGGTAAGAGTGGGGGACAATATCATTTACATTGGCCGCACACTGCCTGGTGGGCGTTTGGACAATATTATTAGCTACCATATTCAAAACAATCAAATCAGTCAGATTGTGCATGCCAATACAGCCCAAGTAACCAATACGCATTGGATACTAAGTGATGTTACCATGTTGGACATAGCCCGTGACCACATTACCAAACGCTATCACAAACAAACAACTAACCTTGGCTTGTTATCACCTAATTTACTGCATATTCTAACGCTCGAGCCAGAAGACATGACTTTGTGGGCCTTATATGAATATATTCAGTATCGCCAGCAAAACCAACTCGACCCTAAACCTTATGTACTGCAAATTTGGCTGCGCATTTTGCAGCCGTTTACCTTAATTGTGATGATGCTATTGGCGGTGCCATTTGTTTTTGGACCGTTACGCTCAGCCACCATGGGATTACGGCTAGCGGTGGGTTTAAGTGTTGGTTTCGCGTTTTATATTGCCAGCCAGTTCTTCGGTTCCTTTACCTTAATCTCACCATTGCCGGCATTTTTAGGTGCCAGCTTGCCAACCGTGGTTTTTGCCCTGGTTTTATTAATAATGATTAGAAGAATCAATTAAATTTGCCGCCCAATAAAATCCTGCAATGCATCAGTCATATTGGCAAAGTCAGGATTGAAAGTAAGTCGTTTGAAGTGAACTTGCTTAGCAAAACCGCCACCATACTCACCCCATAATGTTTGTTCACCCTGATAATAACTACCATTGCGCCCAAAGTAAGAATCAGACTGAGGCAATGTCACAGCCAGGTGAGATAATTCTGCAATATCATCGGCCAAAGCACTGCTGTCAACCACCTGAACAGACGGGTCTGTGATTTTACCCGGACGGCACTGATACCAATAAAGGCTCGCGTTTTCAATAGCTTGATAACGTCGATAAGTTTTGTTGGCGGCCACTGTGGCATCTTCAGCGCTGGCCACACCAAATAACGGACATGATGGTGCTGGTGGTAACTGATGAATCAGTCGCACTACTTGTTGGTACGCGCGCACGGGAACTGAACGGTAAGCAGCCTGATTGGTTTCAGCACGGCGCCTTCGCCACAGTTGCCAGCGCAGTCCATGTGTCATCACATAACTAACTGCTATTTGTAGGGCACCTGTCAGGGTAACACCAT